>NZ_JBTJER020000010.1:0-94769 GCF_054456695.2 Leucobacter faecis | reverse complement strand
GAAACGCCGCTAGGCAGCCAGTCTGGCGGCGTTTTCCCCTGCCCACTTGACAAATCGATCTCCATATCAGGATGACCGGGTGGGGCTCGAGCCTTCCCCCTGCGCTTATCCACCCAATATGCTGTCGGCATGACGGTGTGGCGCGAAGATGTTCTGGGTGCAGGGTTTGAATGCACCGACCTCGATCTCGGCGCCGACAGTGAGGGCCCGCTCGTAGCCACGCTCGTGCGGGCTCTGCCAGCTAAACACGGCTGGTTCACCCAAATGTTTCACGGGAAACGTTTACTCGAAGGCACGCGCGTGCTCTACGTGCACGGCTGGTCCGACTACTTCTTTCAGCGCGAGCTGGCGGCCTTCTGGACGAGCCGCGGCGCCAGCTTCTACGCGCTCGACCTGCGCAAGTACGGCCGCAGCCTGCGCGAGGGCCAAACGCCCGGCTACATCGAAGACCTCGACGACTATCACGAAGAAATCGACCAGGCCCTCGAGATCATGCGCGCCGACGCGGGGGAGCGGCACCGCGACGGCAAGCTGATCTTGCTCGGTCACTCCACGGGCGGGCTCGTGCTCAGCCTGTGGGCGAGCAAGCACCCCGGCGGCTGCGACGCGCTCGTGCTCAACAGCCCGTGGCTCGAGTTTCAACTCACGTCGGCGGGCCGGCAACTTCTACGGCCGCTCGTGAACCTGGGCGCCCGAGTCAACGCGCGCGACATTGCGCCACAGATCGACTCTGGGTTCTACTCGCGCGCGCAGCGCGAAGTCGGCAACGCCGACGAGTACGCGGCCCTCAACACGCAGTGGCGCCCCGATCGTAGCCACCCCGTGCTCGCGGGCTGGTTACGGGCGGTGCTGGATGGGCACGAGCGGGTGAGCCAAGGCCTCTTCATCGCCGAACCCATCGCTGTGCTGCTGTCGACGAAGTCGCACCTCACACTGCGCTGGAGCGACGAACTCACGCACGTCGACACCGTGCTCGACGTCGATGAGGTCGCGAAAGCGTCCCTCAGGCTCGGCGCCGAAATGACGATGCTGCGCATCGACGGCGCACTGCACGACACGTTCCTCTCTGCGGCGGCCCCTCGCGCGGCCGCCTACGCCGCCCTCGAACACTGGCTCACCGGCTGGGCGGCGCGCGAGGCTGCTGCGGCGGTTCGCCACGATTGATCCGGATCAATGCCAAGCGCCCGCGCGCGGCCCGACCGCTAAGCGGGTGCGACCAGATAAGCTCAGACCATGGATCTTCGAGTGGCCGCCTACGCGGTGGTAGAACGGCGCGGCAAGATCCTGCTTACCCACTGGCGACGTGGCCACCTGCACGGATGGACGCTGCCGGGCGGTGGCCTCGACGCGGGAGAAGACCCGCGCGATGCCGTCGTGCGAGAAGTATTTGAAGAGACCGGACTTGAGGCCAAGGTTGGCAAGCTGCTGGGCGTCGACTCGCGCGTGATGGTGCGCGAAGAGGTGCCCGAGGGCACTGACCCCGAGCTGCACACGATACGCATTGTGTACCGTGCGACCGTGAAAGATGGCCCGCTGCGCAACGAAATCGGGGGCTCCTCTGATGAGGCCCGGTGGGTGCCACTTGGCGAAATCAAGGGGCTGCGCACGCTGTCGCTCGTGCAGACGAGCCTGCGCATGGCGGGTATTAGCCTGCGCAGGCCGGGTGCGAAGCCAGCGTCAAAGCCGGGCGCTAGTGCAGCAGGCGCTAAGCAGGGGGCTAAACCCGCTGCGAAGCCGGGCGCTAAGCAGGCCGCAAAGTCTGAGGGTAAGCAGGGTCAAAAACCGGGCGCAAAACAGCGAGCGAGAGATAGATCCGGGGCTAAAGATCGACCTGGGGCTAAAGATCGACCTGGCGCGAAGCAGAAGCCGCCCGCCAAACAGGGGCAGCAGCCGGGCACCGGGCCTACAACTACAACTGCCCAGCAGTCGTCGCAGCGACCCCAGCAGGCCCAGCAGGCCCAACAACAGGCTCAGCAGCGCCCGCGGCGACCCAGATCACGCCGCGCCAGTCGGCCCGCCGGCGAATAGCGCCGCGCTCAAGCGGTGCTAGCGCTCGCACGCTGACCCGTTTTCAAGGGGCTCCAAAAAATATGCGCGGCGAGTTCCGCTTATAACTGGCTCATAAACGGAATTCGTCGCGCATATTTTATTGTCGTCGTGGCTGGGTACCCACGACTCACTCCGCTAGTTCTCGGGTGCGATCCACAGCTCGTCGTCGGTGCGCAGCGCCTGCCACAGCGCGTAGCCCACGCCAGCAGCAGCGGCAACGCCCAGGCCGATCGCGATGATGCCGCCGGCGCGAGACTTCTTCTTCTGCGGCTTCAGGTAGCCGCTGCGCTCACCAAAGCCACGTACCTGCTTGGCGGCCTTGGGGTTATCAAGCTCGTCAAGCGTGCGAATAGTGCGCGCGAGTGCGTCTGCAATGATCGGGGTCGACACGCGGCGCACGCTATCTGCCGCGCGACGCGCCGATGCGACACCGCAGTTCACCGCGGGGCGCACCTTCTCGAGCGTCTCATCGACACGAGGAGCGAGGTGCTCATCGCTCAGGTGCTTCGCCTGACGGCCGGCCTCCTGCAGCACATCAGTAGCGTGACCCAGAACGACCCGCTGCTGATCGAGCAGCTCCTGAGTCGTTCCTTTGAGTCGACGCAGCTCGCGGCGGCGCTTCCGTGAGAGTTTCATACCTGTCCTCCTCGATTGGCAGGGCTGTTCCACGAGCGAGTTCGCTCCGTAAACTCCACGCTACACCGAAGGGTGGGCCGCATACACTAGGGGAATGACCAATCACACCTCTGTTGCAACTATTCACACCAACCACGGCGACATCGTCATCAACCTTTTCGGTGACCACGCCCCCAAGACCGTCAAGAACTTTGTCGACCTCGCTGGCAAGGATTTCTACAACGGCGTCATCTTCCACCGCATCATCAAGGACTTCATGATCCAGGGCGGCGACCCCACCGGCACCGGCACCGGCGGCCCCGGCTACAACTTCGACGACGAGATTCACCCCGAGCTCGTGTTCGACCGCAAGTACCAGCTCGCCATGGCGAACGCAGGTAAGCGCCCCGACATGACCGGCCGCCTCGCAGGCACCAACGGTTCACAGTTCTTCATCACGACCACCGCACCCGAGTGGCTCACCGGCAAGCACACCATCTTCGGTGAGGTTGCAGACGAGGCGTCGAAGGCCGTCGTCGAGACGATCTCGGCCGTACCCACCGGCGCCATGGACCGCCCCGTCGAAGATGTCGTGATCTCAAGCATCGACATCGTCGAGGCCTAAGGCACACCCTTGGCAGGCGAACCGACCTATGGTGAGCGCGTAGCTTACGGACCGAACGACGTCTGCTATCGGCACCCCGGCGCTCACAGTTTCACGCTGTGCCAGCGCTGCGGCCGCACCATCTGCGCGAACTGCCAGGTGGTGTCGGCCGTGGGGGTGCTGTGCCCCGAGTGCACGCGCCAAATGCAGCCCTCGGGCAAGCAGCGGGCCACGCGTAAGGCACGGGTAGCGGGCCGCCGCATCGCGGCGCTCGACACCCCGGTGACGTACGCGATCATGGCGCTGTGCGTGCTCGTGTACCTTGCGCAGCTCGCGACCCACTACTTCGGCTCTGACGAGGTAACGCGAGCGCTGTGGTACGCGCCGCTGTACTCACTGCCGCCGGCTGAACTACCGCCCGGCCTGGGTTTTGAGCCCTGGCGCATGCTGACCTCGACGTTCACGCACTCGACCGGCTTCATATTTCACATCCTGTTTAATATGTATGCTCTATGGCTGTTTGGCCGCAACCTCGAACAGATGCTGGGCAAGGCGCGGTTCGCCGCGCTCTACCTCATCGCGGGGCTCGGCGGGTCGCTCGGCGTGATGCTGTGGTCGTACGCAGATCCTCAGGCGCTATCCATGCCAACGGTGGGTGCCTCGGGCGCCATCTTCGGTGTGCTGGGCGCCACGCTCGTGGCCTACCGCGCGGCGCGCGTCAACATCACGTCACTCATCGTGCTCGTTGCGATCAACTTTGGCATTGGGCTGATTCCCGGCGCCAACATCTCGTGGCAGGCACACCTGGGCGGCCTGATTGCGGGCGCTGCGACCATGTGGGTGCTGCTCAACATGCGCGGCCGCTCGGCGCGTAGCCGCGGCCTCGCGCTCGGCGGCATCGCTGCGGCGCTCGTACTCGCGAGCTTCGCGTTCTTTGTGGTGCCGGTGCTCTAGCGCCGGATCCCTGGGGTGCGCAGCAGGCACGCACAAAACACTGAAGGGCCCGGAGGAAACTCCGGGCCCTTCAGTGTTATCCACAGGTTTGTCCCCACCTGGGGAGGAATTACAGCCGTGTGATTTAGAAGACTTGAGCGGTGAAGATTACTTCCACCACGGGGTCATGAGAAAGCCCACGAGCACGAGGCCGAAGCCGACAAAGATGTTGCCCTCGCCCAGCATGGGAATAGGCAGGGGAGTAGGCATCGCGCTCGTGACGTAGTAGAGCACGATCCAGACAAGCCCAAGCAGCATGAAGCCGAACATTACCGGCTTGAACCACACCGGGTTGGGCGCGTCTTTGCGGGCCTCCTGGCGTTCGAGGCGGGCCTGCGCCTTAGCAAGGTCGCCCGACTTGTGCTTGTCTACGTTTTTTCCAGCAGCTGACATGCTCTGAGTCTACCCGGAACGGAGCTTAAGATACGCGCCAGCGCCCTAGACTGGAGGGGTGAAACAGAAGCGTGAGGGCCGCGTGCGCCGTGCGAGGTTAAGCCCGCTAACGGTGATCGGCGAGCTGCTGCTGGTGGCGGGCCTCGCCGTTTTCGGCTACATCGTGTGGCAGCCCTGGCACACGGGCGTCACCGTGACCGCGAAGCAGACCGAACTGTCTGCCAGCGACTCGGCGAAGTGGGACGAGGCTCCCGTGAGCGAGTGGGACGGCGTCGTGCCCGTCGCTACCGCTCCCGCCGCCTCAGAGGTGTTCGCGGTGCTGCACGTGCCCGCGTTCGGTACGACCTACGCCAACCGCGTCGCCGAGACCACAGACTGGTGGACGGTGCTCAACCTCGACGAGAAGGGCATCGGTCACTACGAGATGACGCAGATGCCCGGTGAGCCGGGCAATTTCGTGCTCGCGGGGCACCGATCCGGCCCTCTCATTAACTCGTTTCGCGAGGTGATGAACCTGCGCGTGGGTGACCCCCTGTTCGTCGAGACCGCCGAGGGCTGGTACACGTACCGCTACCGGTCGACCGAGTATGTGCTGCCCGACGAGGTTGATGTGCTCAACCCATTTCCGCGTCTCGAGGCGGCCGTGGGCGACGACCAGATTCTGACCCTCACGACGTGCCATCCCAAGATGGCGGGCAGCGATGAGCGCGCGATCGCGTACTCAGTGTTTGAGGGGTTCCAGCCGCGCAGCCAAGGCCCGCCGGCCGAGCTTGTCGCGCTAAACCCGACCATGGAGGCGACGCAGGCCAAGAGAGGTGACCAAGAGTAATGTTCTCGATGCTGTGGCGATTTTTTCCGGGGCCCGCGTGGCTGCGCGTGATCGTGCTGCTGGTTGCCCTCGCGGCGGTTGTGTACGCCCTTATTGAATATGTGTACCCGTGGGTTGCGCTGCAGCTCCCTGAAGAAGAAGTGACGGTCGGAACATGACACGCATTTTGGTGATCGATAACTACGACAGCTTCGTCTATACGATCGCGGGGTACCTGCAGCAGCTCGGTGCGAGCGTGCACGTGATTCGTAACGACGACCTGAGCGTGGGCGAGCTTGAACACTCGCTCGCCGAGTTCGATGGGGTGCTTGTGTCGCCCGGGCCGGGCACGCCCGCCGAGGCTGGCCTGTCGATTCCCATGATCGAGATCGCGCTGCGCACCGGCGTGCCACTTCTGGGGGTCTGCCTGGGGCACCAGGCGATCGCTGAGGCGCTCGGTGCGACGGTGACGCACGCCGAAGAGCTGATGCACGGCAAGGTGTCGCGCGTGCACCACACGGGCGACGTGTTCTTTGCGGGCGTGCCCGACTGGTTTGACGCGACCCGGTACCACTCGCTCGCTGTCGTGCGCGACACTGTGCCCGAGGTGCTCGAGATTACCGCTGAGACCGAGAACGGTATCGTGATGGCGCTGCGGCACCGCGAGCGGCCCATTTTTGGCGTGCAGTACCACCCCGAGTCGGTGCTCACCGAGGGCGGCTACCAGCAGTTTGGCAACTGGCTCGAGATTGTGGGCGTGAAGGGCGCAGCGGAGCGCGCCAAGGCGCTCTCGCCGCTCATTACCGCCCAGTAGCGCGGGCGCCCACGTGAAGAAGCCCTGCACGCTATCAACAAGGTAGCGTGCAGGGCTTCTTCATGAGCCTGCGGGCGGCTGTTAGCCCGAGCAGTACTTGAGCTCGAGCTTGGTGCCCTGCTCCTGCGTGCCCACAACTGACTGCGAGATGATCGGAAAGCTCGGCTCCATGGGGCACGGCTCATCGGTGTAGGTCACCTCGATGCCCAGGCCGTCGAGCGTCGACTTCGTGAAGTCGAGCGGCTGGCCCTGCACATCGGGAATCTGAATGAACCCGCTCGAGACGCGAATCTCGACGCTCGAGCCCGACTCGAGCTTCGTACCGGGCTCGGGCACGACACCCAGCACGCGGTCTTTCTTTTGCACCGGATCATCGACCGTCGTAACCAAGCCCACAGTGAGCCCCAGGTCTTCGATGGCCTTGGTGTACTCGGTCACCGACATGCGGTCGATCTCGGGTACCGTGGCGGTCACCGGGCCGGTCGAAATGAACACCTGAATCGTGTCGCCCACGTTGAGCATCGTGCCCGGTTTCGGGTCGGTGCCAATGACGTGGCCCGCGGCGATCTCTTCGTTCGTTTCTTCAACCTGAATCGGTTTGAGGTCTTGCGCTTTGAGCGTGTCGAGCGCCGTCGTGCGCGGCACATCTTCGAGCACGGGCACCTCGCGTGAGGTGTCTGGCAGAAACTGTTGTGGCGCGAGTGTTACGAGCCAAAACACGACGGCGATAATGACGGCACCGACGGTGAGGATCCCCGCCCAGGTCCACATGACCGGCGGGCGGCTCTGGGTGCGGGTGCCGCCACCCTCTGCCAGCTGGCGCAGCGCAAGGTCTGACTCAGAGACCTCCTCGCCGCCCGAAAAGAGCAGCGCGTCTTGACCGGGTACGGTGAGCTTAGGCATTTCGCCGCTCGCGGCGGTGCGCAGTGCGTCACGAAACTCAGCGGCGGTCTGAAACCGCTTTGCGCGGTCCTTTGCAAGACCGTAGAGCACTACCCGGTCGAGTTCAGGGGGCACGTTAGCGTTGATCTCGCTGGGCGGCGTGGGCCGCTCGCTGACATGCTGGTAGGCGACGGCCACCGCGGTGTCACCACGGAAGGGTACTTCGCCCGCGAGCAGTTCGTACAGCAAGATCGCCGTGGAATACAGGTCGGTGCGAGCGTCGATCGACTCGCCCTTGGCCTGCTCGGGCGAAAAATACGCCGCGGTACCCAAAATGGCGGTCGTCTGCTGCAGCGTCGACGACGTCTCTGAGACGGCGCGGGCAATACCAAAATCCATCACCTTGACCTGGCCGGTCGTGGTGATCATGATGTTGGCGGGCTTAATGTCGCGGTGCACAATGCCGGCACGGTGTGAGTATTCGAGCGCCGTCAACACCGAGTCGACGACACGGCAGATCTCGGCCTGCGTCAGCTCTGACTCTGCGGCGAGCTGACGCAGGTTGGTGCCCTCGACGTACTCCATCACAATGAAGGGCAACTGCTTGGGGCCGTCGGCCGTTTGAATCAGGTCGGCGCCGGCGTCGAAGACGCGCACGACGGTTGGGTGGGCCATGCGTGAGGCCGAGCGAGCCTCCTGGCGAAAGCGTGAGCGAAACTGTTCATCATGTGCCAGATCGGCCTTCATGATCTTGATCGCCACCTGACGACCGAGCTTCGTGTCCGTGCCGCGGTAGACGGTGGCCATGCCACCCTGGCCGATGAACTCACCGATGGCGTAGCGCCCAGCGAGGATCCGCTGCCCGCCAGCGTCGGTCGTCTCAGCCATATCCACCTCTTCTGTGCTCATTGGACTGCTCTAAGTGTAGTGGGCTGGCGCTGGGCGATACCCACAACAGGCCGCGCGGCCTGTTGTGTCACGGGTTAGTTATCGCTGTCGGCACCGCTGCTACCGCCTGCGGTGGTACCGGTGCCGCTCGAGCCGCTGTTCGAAGCAGTACTCGAGCTGCCCGACGAGTCTGCGTCGGCGTCGGAGTCCGACTTGGAATCGTCTGCCGACTCAACCGTGATCGAGAGCGTCTCAGACACGGGCGATGTCGCACGGAACGAACCGTCGGTGCAGTCAAACGTGTAGGTCAGGGTGAGTGTGCCTGCGGCCGTCGCCTTCACCTGTACGCTGCCGCCCGCAACATCACCTTCGCGCTGGCCATTCTCGTTGGTGGTGATGACGTAGTTGTTCACCTGCAGCGGCGTGGGGCACGAACCCGAAATGTTCTGCACCGTAAACGTCTCGCCCACCTTGACGGTCGCCGGGCCCGATGGCGTAGCGGGGGCCGAAATCACGCCAAACGGCACCGAATACGTAAGCGTGATCGTCTGCGAGAACGGCACCTTCTTGCCGGTGGGGTTCACCTTTGTGACCCTGTTCGCCTGCTCCGAGGGCACAGCCTCGCCAGCTACCGTGCGCACATCGGTGAAACCCAGTTCGGTCAGGTACGCCACAGCCTCGTCAACGTTCATGCCCTCGAGCACGGCCGCGTCAACCTCGGCCGTCGTGGGCTTCTTGTCTTCGGGCTTCGGCTTTGGTTTCGTCGTCTCAGACGAATCGACCGGCTCCTTATCGCCGCCAGACATAAGCGCGAACACGGTGCCGCCGCCCACGACGAGCAGCAGCGCGAGCAGCGTGATCAGCGGCCAGGTCCAGGGACTGCGCTTCTTCTTCGCGGGCTCTTCGCCGTCTTCGGGTAGATCGGTGAGGTCGCCTCCGAGCGGGCTGCCCTCGGCAGCCTGCCCCGGCAGCGCGGTCGTCTGCGGCAGGGCGGTCGTGGGCGCGTCATCGCCCGGCATGCTCGGCATGACCATCGTGGCCGGATCCTGCGCCCCCATCACCTGCGGCACATAGCTGGCCGCGAGCTGCACGTCACCCCGGTGCAGCGCGGTGGCAGCCTGCGCGAGCTTCGCCGCCGTCTCGGGGCGACCGCTCGCGTCTTTCGCGAGGCACGCGTAGACGAGGTTGCGCACGTGCTCGGGCACATCGGCGGGCAGCTCGGGCGGGGTGTCATTGATCTGCGCCATCGCGATCGCCACCTGCGATTCGCCGGTGAAGGGGCGCTTACCCGCGAGGCACTCGTACGCGACGATACCGAGCGAGTACACGTCGGTCGCCGGCGTCGCCGTGTGACCGCTCGCCTGCTCGGGCGCGAGGTACTGCACCGTGCCCATGACCTGACCGGTGGCGGTGAGGGGCACCTGGTCGGCGATGCGCGCGATCCCGAAGTCGGTGATTTTGACGCGCCCCTCGGGCGTGATCAGCAGGTTGCCGGGCTTAATGTCACGGTGCACGAGACCCGCATCGTGGGCCGCCTGCAGCGAGGTGGCCGTCTGCGCAACGATACCGAGTACGCGGTTGGCAGGGATCCGGCCCTCGCGTTCGATGATCGCAGACAGCGGCTCGCCGGGCACGAGCTCCATCACGATGTAGGCCGAGCCCTGCTCTTCGCCGTAGTCAAAGACGTTCGCGATGCCCTCGTGGTTGACGAGGGCCGCGTGGCGCGCCTCGGCGCGGAAGCGTTCGAGGAACCCGGGGTCCCCCATATATTCGTCCTTGAGGATCTTGATGGCGACGGTGCGCCCGATAATGCTGTCGCTCGCCTTCCAAACCTCGCCCATGCCGCCTACAGCGACCCGTGAGCTCAGCTCGTAGCGCCCGCCGAATGTGATCCCAGCCGATGGCCTCATTCGCTCAACACCGCTTCCATTACTCGTTTTCCGACAGCTGTGGGGAGATCGAATGATCCGCCCTCAAAATTAAAGTTTGCGCCGCCACCGTTCTCGATGACTACGGCTACCGCGACCTCGGGGTCGTCCACCGGCGCGAAGCCCGTGAACCACAGCGTAAACGGCAGGTCATTCCCGTCGGCGTCTACACCGTTCTCGGCGGTGCCCGTCTTACCGGCCACCCGCACCCCGTCGATGCCCGCCTTCTGTGCGAGCCCCTGCGGGTCAGACACGCCCTTCTCCATCATCCCAGCAACTGCCTCGGCAGTTTTCTCTGAGATGGGTTTCGAGAGCTCTTCGGGGGCAAACTCGCGTTCGACGCGCAGATCGGGCGTGATCACCTTATCGACGAGCTGGGGCTTCATCACCGTGCCACCGTTCGCGATGCCCGCAGAAACAAGAGCGATCTGCAGGGGGGTCGAGCGCACATCGAGCTGGCCGATCGACGCGAGCGCGGTCTGCGCCTTATCTTCGGGCACGGGCGACACGCTCGGCGTCACCTTCAACGGGATCTGCACCTCTTGTTCGAATCCAAACGCCTTCGCCATGTTGGGCACAGCGTCTGGGTCCATGCTCATCGCAAGCTCAGCGATGGGAATATTGCACGACATCACGATCGCCTGCTCGAGGGTCGCCTTCTTATCTGATCCACAGGTGGTGCGTGATGCGTTCTGCATTACCGCGGTCGACCCGGGCAGCTTCAACTCGGCCGGGTTGTCGAAGGTCGTTGTCGGGGTCGCCTCGCCAGACTCGATGGCTTCGGCCGCGACGAGCAGCTTGTACACCGATCCGGGGTGGTACATGTCGCCCGCGATCGCCCGGTTTGAGAGCGGCCGCGCCGGGTCTTCTTCGAGCTGGCGGTAGTTGGTGATGATCTCGGCGTCGTTGTTGCCTGACAGCACGTTGGGGTCGAAGCTGGGCGTCGACGTCATCGCGAGAATCTGGCCGGTCGCGGGTTTAATCGCGACGACCGCGCCCTCGACACCCAGCTCGGCCATCGCGGCGGCGGCGGCCTCCTGTACCTTCGCCTCAATCGTGGTCTGCACCGAGCTGCCCTGCGGGGCAACACCGTTGATGGTGTTCAAGAGGCGACTAAAGAACTGCGCACCGCTCGTGCCCGTTAGATCCTGGTTCATCGCCTGCTCGAGCCCGCTCATGCCCTGTGTGTGCGAGAAATAGCCCGTGATCGGCGCGTACAGGTCGCCCGCCGAGTACTGCCGCACATAGCGGTAGTCGTCGCCGGTGGGTGTCGAATACGCGACGGGGTCGCCGCCCACCAGAATCGAGCCGCGCTCGATCAGGTAGCTGTTCTTGAGCGTGCGGGTGTTGATCTCGTTTGCGCGCAGATCGTCTGCCTGCACCACCTGAATCATCGTGACCGCAAAAAACAGCACGAGAAACATCGCGAAAATGGTGCGTGTGAGCGCCTTCAACTGCTTGTTCATGCGCGGATCACCAGCTTCGGTCGGTTACGAATAGAGCCCGAGAGCAAGATCAGCAGTGCGATGATGATCCAGTTCGAGACGAGTGACGAACCACCGGCCGCGAGAAACGGCGCCGTTAGGCCGGTGAGCGGAATCACGCGGGTGATGCCGCCGACGACGATGAAGACCTGCAGGGCGAGCGAGAACGCGAGGCCAGCCGCCAGCAGTTTGCCAAAGTCGTCTTGGCCAGCAAAACCAATGCGCAGGCCGCGGCCAATGAGCAGCAGGTATGCCGCAAGGACCACGAACAGGCCCACCAGGCCGAGCTCTTCGCCGAGGCTCGCAAAAATGTAGTCGCTCTGTGCGAACGTCGTCAGCTCGGGGTACCCCTGGCCAAGGCCCGTGCCGGTCATGCCGCCATTGGCGAGCCCAAAGAGGCCGTTGACCATCTGGTGGCCGCCCCCAAAAGGGTCGGCAAACGGGTTGAGCCAGTTGTTAAACCGGTTGGTGACATAGTCGAGGGTCTGGCTCGCGAAGATGCCGCCCGCGAGAAACAGCCCCACGCCCAAGATAACCCAGCCCACCCGGCCCGTGGCGAGGTACAGCATCGACAGAAACAGGCCGAAGTAGAGCAGCGAGGTGCCCAGGTCGCGCTGAAACACGAGCACGCTCATCGCGGCGAGCCAGAACACGAGCAGCGGGCCGAGGTCGCGGGCTCGCGGAAACCGGATCCCAAGAATCTTCTTGCCCACCATCGCGAGCGAGTCGCGACTCTGCACGAGGTAGCCAGCGAAGAAAATCGCCAGCAAGATCTTGGCGATCTCACCGGGCTGAAACGAGAACCCGCCGATGTGAATCCAGACGCGTGCGCCGTTGATTTCTTGCCCCACGATGGGCAGCATCGGCATGAGCAGCAAGATCACGGCGCCCAAGCCTGTGAGATACGTGTAGCGAAACAGCACGATGTGATTGCGAATCACCAGCAGCACGATGATCGCGGCGACGACCGCGACTGACGACCACACGAGCTGACGTACCGAGGTTGAGTTCCAGTCGACCGCGCCGCGGGCGAGGTCGATGCGATAGATCATCGCGATGCCCAGCATGTTCAAAAAGGCCGCAATCGGCATGATGAGCGAGTCGGCATCTGGCGCGACGCGCCGGATCACGATGTGCAGCGCAAAGAGGCTCGCAACGAACAGGGCACCCGCTGGCACCAGGTCGGTCGATAGTTCACCCTTGATGGTGAGGTCGATGATCATGACGGCGCCCACGCCGATCGCGATCGCGAAGATCAGCAGCGAGAGCTCGAGACCGAGCAGCAGCCGGGGCGCGCGCAGCGCGGTGATCCGGTGCAGCACTGTTTCACTCGTGCGCGTCTTCTCGAATGAGCGTGGTTCTTTGCTACTCATTGATGGGCCCCAATCGCAGCACAATCTCGCGCGCCTCGTCGAGCGAGCCCGCGCTCAGGGTGCGTTCGACCTGGCGCTGCTCGAGCCCGTCGAGCTGGTCGAGCGGAATGCCCGTGTCTTCGGCTTCAGAGTGCAGCGAGAACGAGCCGAGGTCTTGCTGCACGCCGCGGTAGATGATGACGTTTTGGCCGTCGGTACCCACAAAATAGCGGGTTTGGGTCCACTGGTAGCCAAACAGCAGCGCGCCGCCGATCGCAAGCAGCACACACAGACCGCCGACCGCCCACAGGAGCCTGCGGTTGCGGTTGCGCCGGCGTGTCTCGGCGATGAGTTCGGCGAGATACTCGTCGACGCGGGGCTCGAAGTGGCTCTCCTCGACGACGGGGGCGCGACGAATCGAGCGGCGGCCCATGAGCCGCGTGCGCGCGGTCGACATGGTGCCGTCGCGGGGCTCGGGCGAGCTTGCGGCAGAGCCGGCGAAGCGCTGCTCGCCGCGAGGGAGCTCGGTAGTCGAATTGGGGTCGAACGCGGGCGCCTCGGTCGTTTCGACGAGCACGACGGTGACGTTGTCGGGGGCGCCGTGCGCGAGGCTCTTGTCGATGAGCCGGTCTACGCCGTCTTGCAGCGAGGTGCGGCGGCGCAAAATCTTTTCGATATCGGGGTCTTCGACGTAGCCACAGAGGCCGTCTGAGCACAGCAGCCAGACATCGCCGGGCCGGGTGTCGAGCACCTCGGTGTCGATCTGCGGTGAGGAGTCGACGTCACCGAGCACGCGCATCAGCACCGAGCGGCGCGGGTGCGTCTTGGCTTCTTCTTCGGTGATCTTGCCGCTGTCGACGAGGCGCTGCACAAACGTGTGGTCGTGCGTGATCTGCCGCAGCGTGTTGTCGCGCAGCAGGTAGAGCCGTGAGTCGCCAATGTGCGCGAGCGCGAGCTTGTCATCGATCGTGAGAAACCCGACGAAGGTGGTGCCCATGCCGGCGAGCTCGGGTCGGTCGCGCACTGTCGCGCGCAGCTTCGCGTTCGTTTCGAGCAGCGCGTGGCGCATGCGCGAGGCCGCGGCTGCCGGGGCGCCTGCGGGCTCGGTGTCGAGCGCCGCCATCGCCTTCGTGGTGATGGCCGAGGCGACGTCGCCACCCGCGTGGCCGCCCATGCCGTCGGCGACGAGAAACAGTTGCCCGCCAGCGAAGCCAGAGTCCTGGTTGTTGGAGCGCACCATGCCCACGTGTGAGCCGATGGCGCTGTCGAAACTAACCGTCACGCCTATGGCCTCAGCTCGAAGGTCGTCGTGCCGATCGTCACCGGGGTGAACGGTGGCACGGGCACAGGCTTCGTCACGCGCGCACCGTCGAGGCGCGTGCCGTTGGTCGAGTCGAGGTCGGTGAGAATCCACTCGCCGCCGGTGAGTGCGAGGCGCGCGTGGTACGTCGAGGTGTACTCGTCAACAATGACGAGGGTGGAGTCGCTCGAACGGCCAATCGTGAAGATGTGCTCGTCGAGGGGAATCGATGTGCCCGCTGCCACGCCCGTCGTGATCACTAGGTTCTTGGGCGCGCCGGATCCGCCCGCAGATGGCAGGGCGCCACCGCTGGGCGTGACCACGGGGCCGCCGGGGAACCCGGGGGAGCCTGCGGCGGGAGCCGTCGGGGCGCCGAGCGGGCCGGTGAGCGCGAGGCCGGTCGCGGCGCCCGGCGAAGCGGCTGCGGCCATGATGGGTGCGGCCGCCACGGGGGCTTGGCCGGCCGGGCTCGGCGACACGATCGGCTGCACGTGCGGGCCAGTGTCGCCCTTGAGTTTGCGCACGGGGGCACCGAACAGGTCGCTGCGCAGTGCGTACACGATCGCAAAGATAAACGCCCACAACACGAGCAGCAGGCCAATACGCAGTATTAAGAGGGTGAGATCGCTCACAGGCCACTCCAAAAGTCTTGGTCGATGCCCGGCTTATCGCCTGCGGTCCCGGTAGCGGGCCTGGTGCTTCGAGGTTCTGGTGCGGGGGTGCTCGTGGGGCGAGGCGCACTTGCCTGCCCACCGACCGCGCTCGCTGGGCGAGGTGCGGCGGTGCTCCCGCTCGTGCGCCCGGGCACCAGTTGAAACTGGAGCGCCGTTTGCCCGATCGTGATCACAATACCGGGGGAGAGGGCGGCTTCGCGGAAGCGCTCGCCGTTAATCTTCGAACCGTTGGTTGAGCCAAGGTCACGGGCGAGGCCGGCCGTGCCGTCCCAGATCAGCTGCAGATGCTGGCGTGAGGCCGCACTGTCACCGATCTGAATGCCGCAGTCGCTGCCGCGGCCGACGGTCGTGGTGCCGCGTTTCAGTTCGTGGCGCACACCGTCGACGTCGATCGCCGCGACCCAGTCGACTGCGCCCTCGACGCGGGTGGCGTCGACCTCGAGCACGCCCTGCGTGAGTGCGTGGTCGGCCCGCACCTCGACATCGGCTTCGCCGAGGAGTTGGTAGCTCTGCCGCTTCGCGTGCTTCATGACGACGCCGCGCAGCTCTTGTTCGAGGGTCGACCCGAGGGCCTGGAGGCGGGCGGCGTCTTTGTCTGACACTCGCACAACAAACTTGTTGGGGGCCAACACGCGGTCGCGGTCAACAACTACCGCACCAATATCGAGCTCGCGCTTGATGGCTGAGGCGATCTCTACGGGCTGCACGCCCGAGCGGAAGGTGCGCGCAAAAGCGCCGTTGACGGCCCGTTCGAGGCTGCGTTCTACGCTGTCTAGAAAACCCACGTGCCCTCCTCGCTCTCTACGAAATATCTCGTGGTGTCTTTGCAGTTTAGCCCGCTTTGGTGTGAGGCGTAATGTTCTGCTAAGCTGGGGGAGTTGCCTGAACCGGAGACGGTGAAGAAGACAAACTCGCGCGAGTGGCGGAATGGCAGACGCGCTGGCTTCAGGTGCCAGTGCCCGCAAGGGCGTGGGGGTTCAAGTCCCCCTTCGCGCACGAGGGGTGTTTCACGAAATGTGAGGCTCCCAGTTCACGAAATACGAAAACGGGTCGGAATTCTTCGGGATTCCGGCCCGTTTTCTTGTTTTCAGTGGTGCTGGGGTGGCGTGATGTGCGCTTCCTGTGTGGGATTTGTTGCGACCACGGTGAGGGTGTGTTGCGGTGCCCCAGGGATCCAATATGGGTACCGTTCAGCTCCTCCCTGTCAAGACTGTTTAGCCGTCCCTTTTGGTAGCGCCTGTGGGTTGACCCGGTAGCAGACGTGGGAGTGCCCGGTAGCGGTCACGCGCCCGCGTTGCCGGCCCGCGCTAGGTTGGCCCGCTGATATCGGCTCGATGGCGGCGCACGTTCAGGCCGTTCGACTGCACGACTCCCGTGTTCGAGACGATCCAGTTGATAGCGGATTCTGCGATGACGGCGTCGTGGAAGGACTTATCCCAGTCCACGGGATCGAATTGCGAGGCCACCAATGGCGATCGCGCGACGCGAGCAGTGTGTGATCGCTTCGACCTGTCGATAGGGACGTTGCTGGCTGAGTGACGCATCATGTTGGTAGTCGGCCATACGTGTAGATCCTTCCACCCGCCAACACCCTAATCGGTCACGGTTGATGGCCACTCTCAGACATGACCGCCGGAGCGCTACCGGGTGCACCCACGCACGCTACCGGGTACCCCCACAGGCGCTACCGAACAAGTCGGCTAAACAAAGACTGCCATGAGTACGAGATCAACCAGCAGAGTGTTTGGAAAGAAATCACTCAGCACTTTTGATGGGCGGCAGGGTCGCTGGCTCGCGTTGCGGAAAGGGAGTGCTCAAAGAGGGGAAAATGAGCGATGCAACGCGGCTCAGCGGACGAAATCCCTGTTGATGGTCAGCTTTGATTCGTGAGTAGAAGCTCCATCTGAGTGGCATCGTACCAATAATCGACGATGTCTCCGCTGACGATCAGGTCGGCAGCTTGCCGGATCGCCGAGAGCGGCACTTCGAACCATTCTGTGACGTTGTAGGTGCGCCCGTCCGCCCCGGTCTGGTTGATTTTCAGACGCACGTCAGCAAACACCCGGTGCAGCAGATACTCGAGTGCTGAGGTCTTCATGTTGTATGTGCGATACGTTTCGACGATCTCGACCGGTGCCATCAGGTAGGTCGGCTCGTTCGCCGCGTTCGCGATGCGTTTCTCGACGGGCGTAGTGGAGAAACCGATCTTGTAGAGGTTTTCGCGGTCTGCGATCTGTGGATCGTCACTGAGTGAGCGCAGCACGTATACCCATCCGGTCGCGACATCGTCAGCCAATAGAGTTTCATAGCTCGACGGCACGACCTCGTAGCCGCCATCGCCTTCACCGAAACGGATGTTGAGCGATTGCCTGTACATGGCCGATTCGGTGCCGTTCTCAAAAATGAGGCGGAGCCGTTCACGACGGTTTTCACGCACAGTCGACTTCTTGTACTCAGCCTCGCCAACCTCGGCAACAAACATCATCACACCATGCAGCACAAAGAACGCACCCTGCTGAATAGTTTTCCCGCCGCGGAACGGGATCAGCTTTGACGCGTCATCTGCGAGCTCAGCGTGTTTCTGTTTGAACATATGCTCAAACTGGTCGAAGTCTTCACACTTTTCACGTTGCGCGCCCTGACCGGTTACGGAGTGCGTGCGGCGGTCGGCGGGCAGCGCAGCTACGTCATGCAGCCCGGTGGGATCATCCAGTAGACCAAGCCCGTCATCACCGCTGTCGAGACTCAACAAGTCTTCAAGAGATGCTGGTGCTTCGGGCTCGTCCAGCAACCCAATCTCGTCAGCGCCGCGCAGCAGTTCGATCTTCTCAGGGTTGCCCCGGATACCTGCGAGCCGCGCACCGAGTTTACGTTCGGCGATCTCGCGTGTGGAGGCGCTGGGTTCGCGCCCGTGCTCGCGCACGAACTCAATGATCTCGACGAACGATCGCTCGAGACGATCCGTCGAGGTGATCTTTTTTGGCTTCTCAGGCGCGTCTAACAGTGCGTCTTCGGTGTCGAAGATCGCTTGCAGGTTGTCGAATGAGACGAAGTCGATAGGGCCGGTCTGATCGGTCATAACAGTTGTCCTTCCGCTTCGCGTGCGGTCTTCTGTGCAGCAGCTTCTGTCTTCTTGCGTTGCAGCCACACCAACACTTCTGCGTAGCGTTTCTCGATCGGGTCTTCGCTGCGAATGTTCGGGGCGCGGCCCTCAACCTTGCTGAACTGCTGGATTTTCGGCCACGTAGCAAGTGCTTCCTGCTCAGTGACCTCCACTTTGGTTGCAGCGATCGCGTCTTGCACAATGCGCAACACCGAAGTCGTCACTGATTTCGACAGCACCTCAAATGCACGCTGGAACGGGTTGACCTTATCGATCAGGTTGATGTTGAGCTCGGTGACCTTGACGAACTTGTGCTGCATCTTCACGAACTTGTCGTCGCCGACGGTCTTGACTTCACCGTTCTTAATCACCGAATCGACCACCACTTGCTGGCGCACTTCTTCGACCTGGGTTTCGTTGAGATCGGGGTAGCGTTCGCGAATGATCTTCGGGATAAGCACCTTGTTCGATACCTCGGGATCGAGCCCGCCACTCGCTGCCTTCGCAAACGAATCATCTTGCAGAATTGTTGCCTTGAGATCGTTCAGATCGGTGTCGATGATCTGCCGCACTCGTGGCGACGACGGCTCCTTGAATCCTTCGATACGCAGCTCGCCAGGCTGCGGGGCATCATCATTGCCCTTCTTTGTTTTAAACGTGAAGTTCTCCGCGAGCACCTGCTCCATCAGCAGCGACGCAGTGATGGCCTTCAGCATGTTGTTCACCGCGAGCGTTACATCATCGGTGGTCGCATCGGGCTGTGCGATGAGGTTCGTGAACTGCGCGTGCGGCTTGCCCTCACTATCGCGGGTCACACGACCAATAATCTGGATCACCTCGGTCAGCGAAGCCCGGTAACCAACCGTGAGCGCATGTTCAGCGAACGGCCAATCAAAGCCCTCTTTCGCCATGCCGAGGGCGATGATGATGTCTACCGCATCACTGTCTTTCGATGCCTTCTGCGTGAGGTAGGCGAGCGTCTGGCCGCGCTTCACCTGGTCGACGTCGTCGACAAGATCAGCAACTAGCAGCGTCGCGCCGGTATCGCGGCGGCGGATCATCATGATGCCCGTCTCCGGATCGGTGGAGACCCACTCGCCGATGGCATCAATGATCCGGCTGACTTCTTCAACCTTGTCCTTTGTTGACTCGCCGCTGTTCACGTTCGGAATGTGCAGGATCGTCTTCTTATCGAGATCCAACACCTCATCAAGCGCGTCATACCAACGCCCCTGATAGAAGTGGTGACCAATACCGAGGGATTTCAGATGTCGGTAACCGTTGAGCTGGTCGTAATAGTTAAAGGTGACCGGGGTGAACATGCTCTCCACCTCGGCCCGCAGCACAGGCACACTGTCACCACGGAAATACGAGCCCGTCATCGCCACAATGTGCACGTCAGACTCAGCCATCACCTCGGCAAGCAATGCGCCGAGCCTGCTCGATTCGGTGTCGGCCGACACATGATGGAACTCATCAATCGCAAGCACCGTGTCGTTGAAATCAGTCGGCGTCAGCTTCTCAAACGCGAATCGCAAGGTCGCGTGCGTGCACACCAGCACCGCGTCATTGCTGTGCATGAAGCGAACGAACTGGTCGACCTTGCTCGCAGACGTGCCGCCCGGCGTGCAGAGGTTGTTCTCGGGTTTCACTTCCCAGTCGGCCCCGAACCCGTGCTCGGTGAGCTTCGTGGTTGCAAATGACTGACCGATGGATCGCTCAGGCACGGCGACGATGACCTTCTTGAGCCCCTGTTCGTAGAGCTTGTCGAGTCCAACGAACATGAGCGCACGCGACTTACCAGAAGCGGGCGGTGCCTTTACGAGCAGATACTTCGCACCGCGCTGCGCGAAGACACGCTGCTGCATCTCACGCATGCCCCGCTCATCAGTGTTCACGCTCGCACCCGTTTGCGCGTAGTGCACGTCGATGAGGTTGCCGAGTGGGTTCGCGGCGTGTTTAGGGGTACGGCGCTGCGTCATTTTTTGCCTTCCTCGAGGAACTTGCGGCTGAATTTATCGAAGTCGCTCACGTATTCGCGATCTTGACGGAGCCGGTACTTTTCAAACTCATCGAGCGCTAGCTGGTCGGCTCGAGATTTCGACACCTTGCCAGCACCATCCAGAACTTCTCGATCGTCACCGCTCAGAAAAGTGTCGAGCCGGCGAGACCAGTCCTCCATCGTCATCGGTATGCGCCGACGGGCTCTGCTTTCAGCGAGTTCGAGAAAGGCATTCACCAGGCTCGCGAGATCTTGGAGTTCATCTTCAGTGAGGTAGTTCTTGCCCACGGTGATGTCACTGCGCAGAATCTTGCCGTCTGGCGCGTTCTTCCAAGTGGTGAGACCCATGTGCGGAGCGTCGCTGTCGGCCCGGCGTTCGATGAGTTCAGCGGCGGTGTGCCCGTGAACTGCGTAGTGCAGTTTATTTTGAACTGTTGCGAAGAACTGTTTGGTTGTCGGAGCTGATGCGTTGTAGTCGATGCTAGTGGCGTACACGTCTGCGACCTTTTGGTAAAAGCGACGCTCAGACAGGCGTATCTCGCGTATCTCTTCGAGGAGGCGTTCGAAGTAGTCCTCGCCGAGAAAGCTGCCGTTTTCGAGCCGGTCACGGTCGAGCACGTATCCGCGCAGTGCGAAGTCGCGCAGTACCTGTGTTGCCCACTGCCGAAACTGGGTGGCGCGCACGGAGTTGACGCGGTATCCAACCGAGATGATTGCGTCGAGGTTGTAGTGTTGCACCTCACGTTGCACGTCTCGCGAGCCTTCGCGTTGAACTATCCGGAATTTCCGGATAGTTGCTTCTTCATCAAGCTCTTGCGTCGCGTACACACCTCGGAGGTGCTCATTCACGGTGCGTACGTCAACGCCAAAGAGCTCTGCCATGAGCTTCTGACTGAGCCAGACAGTGTCATCTTCATAGCGCGCCTCGATAGACGCAGACCCGCCACTAGCTGTGAACATGAGAAACTCGGCGGTGCTGTTGCGAATCAGCTTTCGCGAATCTAGCTCTCTTGCTTCTGATTCTGACATTATGCGCCTCCTCTGCCGTTCAGGTTAGAGGAGGCCACCGACATGCTCGTAAGAGTCACTTCTGCTTCTCGGCTTCTGTCATCTTCGCGTACATCTCAAACAACAACGACAACCGCTCTTCATCGCTTGCGAACTCGCGCTTGCGGTAAATCGAATCAACCAGGGTATCGAGCTCTGAGTGTGCACGCCGCAGATTCTCGGGCATCTTGTCGGGATCGTAGAGATCAGCGAGCGTGAGCTCAGAGTGATACTCACGCACATCAAGCACCCGCAGCGCACGCTTCGTCAGCTGCTCCTTCACCGCGTCTGACAGCGGCGGCACGGGGAAGTTGTTATAAACGATGGTGTTCGAGTAGCGGTAATCGGTCTTGAGTTTGCCGCCGACGGCGCGTGTCCAAACCATGTGCATCCGCGACGTCAACAACGCAAATACCCACGGTTCTGCGTCATACACCGCGTAAGCCAGGTTCGAAACGACAGTGTTCTTATCAAGGAATCCCATCGGGATGTACTCGCGACGTTCAGACGAGACACTGGGCACGATGATTGAATCGGTAGGTTTGTACCTGATTTCGCCGAACCGCCACGGCATATCGGCGAGTGCACGGGTCGATGAGCGGTCGCTCTTAAGGCGATGATCGCGTACACGTTCGATGCGCTGAGCGATCACATGGTTTGCCTGAGCTGCTGTTGCTTGGCTCTGATCTAGCCAGAGGGTATATCGATCAGCCCCTTTGATAAACTCACTCGACCCCGTGAAACGGCGAATGTACGACGTAGAGTTAGGATCCAGGGAGCGAAGACGCTCGTACTCGACAGCGTCGAGAATAAGCCCTCCACCATCGTTAGGCATACTGCCAAATGACATGTGAGGCAGGCGAGAGAGCGGTCTGCTTCGTTTGGACACAATGAGGTCAGGACCGTCTGCGAGATAGCCGTTGATATGCGTGGCTTGGAGCTGAAGACCGTCAACGAAAACGTAGCGGGGTCTGCTTGAGGCATTTCTCAGATTGATAACAGCCACCGTTACACCTGCGTTCTTCCTCGCGTTGTTCTCCCATTTGAACGAGGTGTAGACGTAGCCGATCTCAGCTCCCATAGAAAAAAGAACTGGAAACATCAACGACACATGTTCGCCTTGTGATACTGAGTTTGTCGTGACGAATGCGAGTTCTGCTTTGGATCCACGGATGTAACTTGCGCCCTTGAAAAACCAGATCGAAATATAGTCAAGATTCTTGGAGTAGAGCGTCGGTCCAAATGAGTACTTGAAATCATCTCTATGATCTTGTTTTTGTCTGCGGGCTCCCAAGTACGGCGGGTTCCCAATTAGGTAGATCTCAGTCTTGCCGTCGTTTTCACAGACGCTGTTCCAATCCACGCGCGCAGCGTTGCCATGCGTCACCTGCCCCATTTCACGCAATGGAATCAAGGGAATGTCGGTGCCGAACTTTTGCCGAAACTCGACGTTCATCTGGTGCTTCGCGATCCACAGCGAGAGAATCGCGACCTCGACCGCAAAGTCGTCGATCTCGATTCCGTAGAAGTTCTCGATGTTGATGTTTGAATCGAACAGTCCGTAGTGGTTGCCGCGAAGCTCAGCCAGCTGTTCGAGGATGGCGTGTTCGAGTTTGCGCAGCTCCTTGTAAGCAATGATGAGGAAGTTGCCCGAACCACACGCGGGGTCGAAGATCTTGATCTTCGCGATACGGTTCAGCAGCGCAACCAGCTTCTTCTCATTGCCAGCGTTTGCATCGAACTCATCTCGCAGTTCGTCAAGAAACAGCGGCTCGATCGTCTTCAGGATGTTCGGCACCGAGGTGTAGTGCTGGCCAAGATCCGAACGTTGGCCAGGGGTCACGATGGCCTGGAACATCGACCCGAAAATGTCGGGGTTGATCTCGCTCCAGTCAAGCTTGCCGCTCTCGAGCAGGTAGTCACGTGCCTTCTTATTGAACAACGGCACCGTCTGATCGGGCTTGACCGTGAAGAGATGGCCATTGACGTAGGGGAACCTGGCGACGTAGCTCTTCTTGTCTTCTGCTCGTTCGGTATCGAGTGCGATAAAGAGGTCTGTGAGGAAGTCGTGCAGGTCTGAGCCGTCTGGCTGGGTGAGACTTTCGATTGCGCCCGTGAACTGACCCTCAGCGAAGACGCCGGTGTCTTCGGCGAAGAAGCAGAACAGCAGCCTGGTGAAAAAGATGTTGAGCGAATGGCGCCCGAGCTGCGTTTGGTTCGATTCGGGGTTCAGCTTGATGAGCTCATCGAACAGCTTCGCCATACGCTCGGCAGCTTTGACATCAGCATGAGCCTCTTCTGCGTACTGTGCCTTCTCCATGCCAGCCCACGGCAAGAAGAAGGTGAAATGAGTAGCGATCTCACGAATCGGGGTGGTGAGTGTGTCGCCAGTTTTGATGTCTTTGGCAAGCAGCGTGACGTAATCGGTGACGATCACGAAGCGCGTGTTGTAACGAACGACGGTCGGTGATGCGCTGAGCTCCTCGACCACGCGCAGGTGGTCCTCTTCAGAACCCTCCGCTACCTCTTTGAAGTAGAGCACGCCCTTCTGGGCCACCTCAGCTGCTGGGTCTGCAGCTACGTTGAGAGAGCTTGCCGTGGTGGATCGCAAACGGGTGAGGTTGCCTTTGCTGCGACCGTAGGCAAACAACAGCTCGAAGATGAAATCACGATCGAAAACTGAACGGTCAGTAACGACCTTTACTCGCGCTTCGATCTCCTTGAGAGTCAGCCGCATTTGCCCTCCTTCAAACATGCCGACACGACAAATGCGGCCAGTGTGTCAAATCTATCGGACGGGTACGACAAAGCCGAGATCAGCGGCGGCGTCTCACCGGGCGGCAGGTTGAGACTTGCTTCTGACAGAATCTCGGTTATCGAGCCCTGCTGCTGCGGATGTTGTGCGCCAGTGAGAAGCGGGCGTCATGCCTCCGCGGGCTCGCAGCAGCATGAGATTCATGGAGCTGCCGGAGCCTGACTGCATGTTTGGATACCGTGACGTTCAAACCCGAGAATTACCGGTTGACCGCTACGAGCGTTTCGAAACATGGATACACCCCAAAGCATCGCCGTCCGTCTCAGTGTTCTGCCGTGCAGGGAAGTGCACGAAAGCGTGACGCTGAAAACTGATCTTCATCGATACATCGCAGCCGGATTGGTCTCTCAAACAGCTTGCCTAAAAGTATGCACTCACCGAAAGACTCACGGAGATCTATGCGCGAAGGTGCAATTCTGACACGCCGAGAGGGGGTGTGTGAATAGAAACAATGTTCTACGCTCGCCCTGTGGATAACTTGTGTTTTGCCGCATGAAACCAGGAGGTTTTTTCCACAACGACAGTGCATTGTCGGTGGATATCGCGGGGAAAACTACACTGATGTAACTACACCATGTTGTGGTCGGGGTAACCGTGGTTCACTATATGTAGGGGTGCAGAAAGCAGCGGGCCATACGGCAAGTTGCCGTATGGCCTTCACTCATTGGTACAAGCTCGAACTCAATTAGCCGTTGAGCTCAACTGAAACTTGAAAGGAGCTACACACCGCGAGTGGAATCGCGAAGAGCTTCTCAGAAGCTGGAGTTGAATGGGCTCGTTCTGCCTACATTACATCGATCAATACGCCTTCACAATGTCCCGGCGTGCCGTGGTCAATGGTGACGCCTTCATCACCATTTTCAGCGTGTTTGTCTATCGATGATAGGTATGAGTCGCTCCCAAGTATGAGCGAAACGATCCATTCTCTTCCCGCTGGTTGATGCGATGCCTCAACCAGCATGTTCATCCCCGTTTGACGTTGTTAGACGCGGGCAAGACGCCCCTTCAAAGGGGGCAAAGGATTGGAAGAATATGACTTACCTGGATGATCTCGTTGGTGATGTGCGCAAGCAGATCGAGCCCGATGAGGAGGTGCTGAAAGAGGCGCGAGTTCGCCTGCAATTAGTACGCGACTCAGCAGCGACTTTTCACGGAGCGCTTCGCACCTACCGCAGTGGATCACTGGCAGCTCACACGATGATCGAACCCATTGCTGATGGTGATGGTGGTGTTGTGCTTAACCGGAACTACTATCCATCGCTTGGACCTGAGGGTAGAGACGATACGCCAGCTGAGGTCACGGATGATATTATCGCGCACATCCGTCCGAAGATTCGCGCTAAGTATCCCAATGCTTCCATGTGCCGATCAAAGCGCGGCCCGATGATTCGGTTCGGTGAGCCGATCAATGACGTTGATCCGACTGTTGATCTCGTGGTCGCGCTGAATCGCAAGGAGGGTGCTGGGTTGTGGATCCCGAATCTTGTTACCGATGGTTGGGAGCCGTCTGACCCAGAAACTCACGCAGAACTCTTGAATGGCGATTCTGCGGCCTTCCGTGCAACGCGCCGGAAGGTCATCAGGTTAGCGAAGGCCTGGAATGGGGACTTCAAGGACACCGGTGCGTCATCATTCCTGATGTCCGTCTGGGCATATGAGTTTGTTGAGAGCGGTCAAGGCGTCACAAAGGGGCTGTGGTCTGTATTTGATCAGGCTGCAACAAGGCTTGAGAAAGGCGAGCAGACAGTGGATCCAGCGGGCGTGTCTTCTGATCTTCAGCCGCGTATTCATCCTGATCTGATGGCGAAACGACTTCGCCTCGCAGCTACACATCTCGTCAACGCGATGAACTCGGAAGACGAGAGTGAAGTTCGGAAAGAGATGAGCCTCATCTTCAAGAGTCATGTCCTGTCATCAGAGACGGCGGCGCTGAAATCGTCGATTTCACTCATCGGGTCTGGCGCAGCAGTGAGTGCAGCCGCAATAGGAGTAGGAGTGACAGCTACTGCGGGAGCTGCATACCGCGCCTATGGAGGAAACTGATGCGACGCCCGGCATGGCATCACCCATCGTGGTTTGAACGACCCGTGGGCAGAATCAAGTTTCTGCGTGAGCTGGAGACTCTCGGCAGAGTGGACAAGGTGAAAGATCCACGCTACCCGGGCGGGTTCTCCATCGAATTTGACCTTCAGCCCAATGGGGTACCGCAAAAGCGCCGAGTGAGGATATCGTTCTCCCGCGGTGCCCCCTCCGAGCCCCATGTGCAGGTGGACGGACCAACCGACTCTCCTCACCGCTACGCAAATGGAGATCTCTGCATGTGGTACCCGTTTGACCCGCCGGAGCGACGCTGGACTCTAAAGAAGGGAGCAGCAGTATTGGTTACTGATATTTCAGTTCATTTACTGAAAGAAGAGTGGTTCCGGCAGCAAGGCGAGTGGATCGGTGATGAAATAGTTCATTCGGTCCTCGGCGATCGAGTCGGTGTTGATCCGGTGGGGGTGTGAGGACCGTGACAGGATTTGTGGCGATTACAGGGCCGATAGCTGCGGCAATTCTGTCTGGTGGGCTCGCGTCAGCGTTAGTGACGTTCCTTCAGAATCGGTGGCTTGAAAATCGACGAGCGCAAGATGCGGAGAAGGCCAGGCTCCGTCAATCCTTTGCTGAAGCATTCGAGGCGTACGCCGATTACAAGGAGTTTCCGTATTTGGTTCGCCGACGCAGGGCTGATCAACCAAGTGAAGAACGAGCGAGGCTCACCAGGGAGCTCAACGCAGTGCAGAGCAGGCTGAGCTACTTTCGAGCGTGGATGAATCTTGAGAGCCCAGCTGTTGGGCTTGCATACTCAGCACTTCTCAATGAAATGCGAAATGTCGCTGGAACAGCCATCAAGGCTGCTTGGAATGACGAGCCAGCCGATAGCGATGCTGGAGTGGTCATCCCACGAAAGGTCATCGATTTGAATTCCCTTGTCTCATTTGAAGATGAATATATGCAGGCGGCCGCCGAGCGTCTGAGAAAACTGACGCCCTGGAAGGCACGGCGCAGGTAGAGCTTAGGCCAACAGCGGCGGAGCTCAGGTGGAGCTCCGCCGCTCATCCCACCCGAGGTTTGGGGTAGCACACTAGTAGTGGCGCTATGCACACCGCGCGCAAAGCGTGAGCCTCGACTACGCCTCATCTGCCACAACGAGCACGCTGGTCAGAGGGATCTCATTTTTCCAGCGCTCTGGCAGCTTGCTGTAGTTCTCGAGCACGAGACTCACGATGTCCTCTCCATTGAGGAGTCGCAGGCCGGGACGCTGCTGCTCAATCATTCGCGCATCTTTGCTGTAGGTCCCAAGTGTTACGAATAGCGAGTGCTCGCCTGGTCCTTGTGTGCCGACGAGGCGCTGCACATCAGAGGAACTGATGGTTCCGGTGAGGTGCTTGCACTGCACCTTGATCTGAGGGGGTTCCACGCCGAGCGGGTCGCGGTGCGCGATTACATCCACGCCCCCATCCTGTGAGTATTGCGTGACACGTGCTTGGTAGCCGAGTGCTCGCAGGAAGTCGGCAGTGAACTCTTCGAATTCGCGGTGGGTGATGTTCCTGTGGAGCGTTTCGAGTACAAAGTCGCGGGTGTGGCGGTCGATACGTGAAGCGCGCGGCTCATCATTGATTGCGTCATCATGTTCTTGCGCCGACACTTGATCCACCGCGGTAGTTACTGCATCCAGCGACGCGTCTCCTGACTCGAGTGCAGCAAGAAATTCCTTGCCGTGGTTGCGCACCCTGAAGACGGTGATGGCTGAACCGATCTCGTACAGGGCACTCTGCGAGAAGACGGTGCGTGGGATGCCCACCTTCTTCCACTCAACAGAGTGACGGTGGCGGTGCGTGGGCGCGTCGGCCACGTACTCGTACGCGCCGATGATTACGCCGATATTGATGGTCGAGTCCGGCTTGTGCGGTGCAATCACGGTATCACCGACGAGCATTTCGTCGCGGAATCGGAAGAGCACGCCGGCTTGGTTGGCAATGGAACGCTGCTTTGCGTTCGGCTCATGGTCCGCGAGCACCTGCTTGATGCCATCGCGGCCATGGGGAATCTGGCGCAGGTCTCCGACCTCATCCCATCCGAGGCTGATGAACGCATCATCAACGAGCTCGGTGGTCAACGTGTCATTGTGGATGCCCCAGATGTTCATGGCGGTCCTTCGGATCGTGGTCATGCTCTGAGTTTAGAGAGTTCCTGTGTGACCCACATTTCACAGCCTCCTGCAGGTCCCATGTACTGCGCATTGGATATTTGCCGAATGAGTCTCTCGTGCTGGGAACCCGTGTGATTCTGTGTCGCTTAATCTGTGATTTCGTATTTCGGGGCATCAGCGATCCCTTACAGCACAAGGCCTGCGGGATTTCGTGAAACACCCCACGAGGGGTGTTTCATGAAATGTGAGGCTCCCAGTTCACGAAATACGCAAACGGCTCAGAATTCTTCGGAAATCTGGGCCGTTTCGTTGTTTTCAGTGGTGCTTGGTGAGCCGAGGCCGTCGTGCCAGGGTTTGGTCACGTCATCCTGCGCGTAGTCGCAGGATCTCACCGCGCAGCTGAAGCACGTGTAGCCCCTTTCGGGGCTCGTATTAGTTATGTGTGAAGTTCCGGGTTTAGCTGATTTCTCAGCTGGTGTCGCCCGGTGGTGACTCGGTATCGAGGTCGTGTTCGTACGGGCGTCTCAGCGGCTGGCCTTGACTGTTCTTGCGCCTGCTCACTCGTTGTTTCTTGCCTGCATTTTTGGCAACGGTGTTCTTGATGCCGGTGATGACACGTTGAATATTTGTTGCGACCACGGCGAGGGCTGCAACGAGGTAGGTGTACGCGAATCCTCGGCCGGTGCGGCTCTTGGCGTCGCCGAGACCGATCTGGATCGTGCTTGGTAGTCAAGCTCTCCGTGATAAATTTGGTTTGAACAACGTGGACAAGATCCCTCGTTACTAGCCAAAGACCCTGCCTCGTGCGGGGTCTTTGTTTTCGGTGCGGAACGTCAAGCCGAGACCGCAAGGAAGCGGCGAGCTCCGGGGGATCCACGCAAAAATGCACCCGTCGTGCTTGACGATCTGATTGCACAGGTCTCCTTCGCTAATCTCACCTTTCTCTTGCCGATAGATCCGCCCACGCAGCGCAAAAGTTTGGCAAGCGGATACAACAAACGCGAGAACCTGTGGCGTTCCGCGCTTTCGAGCGCATTTCCGAAACTTACTGGCGATACCGTTACTCGTTAGGTAGTTAACCTGCCTTCAGACAAACGCATCGACCGGGTGCCGCGAAGTGCGCGAGCGCGAGTGGTGCGCGAATAGATAGGTGTGTGCGAAATGGCCTTGCCTGTCCTGGAAAAGGCTTCCTTCAACTCGTTCATGCTAAAGTCGTTGATGACAGCGCCCCTCCAAGGCTCGAGCTTCGGCTTCCTGAAATCGGAGGGGCCAATCTTTTATCTGCCCAAGGGATCGACGTAGATTTCATGAAGCACTTCCGTTCCACTCATGAGCTGATCGAGTTACTGCAGATTGAGCGCGGCTTGGAGATCTCGGACTCGGTGGCGGCGGAATCATTTCTGCGGCGCACGAATTACTACCGTTTCACGGGATACTCGCGTTACTTCCAAATTGATCCAGGGCATGGAAACAACAACTACGAGCCTGAGGCGACTTTCGAGGAAATCTGTGAGCTCATAGCTCGCGACGATGAGCTCCGCATGAGCCTCTTTGTCGTACTCGCTGAGATCGAGATGTCCGTGCGAGCGAGATTCGCTCACTTGTCCGGTCGCTTCTTTGGCGAAGCAGCTTTCTACCTCAATCGGGACGGCGATGACATCAGCAAGGTGCCGGTCTGGGTTGCTGTCGAAGTCTTGAGCTTCGGCAAGGTCTCATGGATCATTGATTCGATACAGGCTGAGGGGCTTCGTGAGGATCTCGCAGACTATTTCGGTTACAGCAGAGCAACGTTCCCTCGAGTGATTCACTCGCTCGCTGCGCTCCGTAATTCTTGTGCGCATCACAGTCAGCTGTGGCATCGAAACCTAACCATTCAGTGCCCTTTGCCGCTCAATAAGCGTGAACGTCCCAGGGATATCCGGTTTCATGAGCACGGCTTGTATCCGGCAGTACTAGCTATGAGAAAGCTCACTCGGAGTGCTTCTTCGCGTTCCCAACTCTCGGTGATCGAGCGAGGTCTCCGAGATGAAAGCGTTCATTCGACAGGCCTGTTGGTGCCGCAAGGGGTGCGCTGACGATGAATGCGGTTGAACCGTGTGATTGTGTACCGCTTAACCTGTGATTCCGTGCTCGGGTCTCCCCGCGACCCCTTACGACACAAGGCCTGCGGGATTTCGTGAAACACCCCACGAGTTGGGGCCCGGATCATTGATCCGGGCCCTTTTGATTTTGTGGCGCGTTTGCGGGGTTTGCGCGATCGGAGTAGGTGTTTCGCGACAACTGCTGTAAAAACCTCTTGACTAGAGGCAGCTGAAGTAGAAAAGTAGGCGTGAGGGCGCATGCCCGACCCATCACCAATGCAGCGTTGCAAGAATAGGGGAAACCTTGCGTTATACGAGTGGTAACTATGAAGCTTTTGCTCGACCGAGGAAGCCTGCGGGGGTGGACTCCAAGCGTGCTTGGTTCGTCGGCTCAGGGCTTGCGGCGCTCGCGGGGGCGGCGTTCTTGATTCGTGACGGACACATGGATGGTTCACAGATCACTATCTTTGAACAGCAGCCGATCCCGGGTGGTGCACTCGACGGGCTCGACGTTCCTGACAAGGGGTTTGTGATTCGTGGTGGCCGCGAAATGGAAAGCAACTTCGAGTGCCTTTGGGACCTGTACCGTTCTATCCCGTCGCTGGAAGAAGAAGGTGCGAGCGTGCTCGACGAGTTCTTTTGGCTCAACCGCGACGACCCTAACTCGACCCTGCGTCGCACGACGAAGAATCAGGGTGAAGACGGCGGCACAAACTTTCAGTTCGATCTCAACAAGAAAGCGCAGCAAGAGATTGCAAACATCTTCACGGCGTTGCCCGAGGAGATGGAAGACAAGCGCATCGACGAGGTTTTCACCCGGGCGTTCTTGGATAGCAACTTTTGGTTGTACTGGCGCACCATGTTTGCGTTTGAGGAGTGGCACTCGGCGCTCGAGATGAAGCTGTACCTGCACCGCTTCATTCACCAGATTCAGGGCCTGCCCGACTTCTCAACCCTCAAGTTCACGAAGTACAACCAGTATGAGTCGCTCGTGCTGCCGATTGTGACCTGGCTTACCGACCACAACGTGAAGTTTCAGTACGGCACGACCATCACCGACGTCGATTTCGACATCACCGAGGGTGGTAAGCGCAAACAGGCCAGTCGCGTGCACTACGTCGAGGGTGGTGAGCAGAAGCAGCTTGAGCTCACAGAAGACGACCTGCTGTTCATGACGATCGGCTCACTCACCGAGAACTCAGACGATGGCGACCACCACACGCCCGCGAAGTTGAAGACCGGTCCGGCCCCGGCATGGGATCTGTGGCGAAAGATCGCGAGCAAAGACCCCGCCTTTGGCAAACCCGACGTTTTCGGCGGTGATATTCCCAAGACGAAGTGGGAATCGGCGACAGTTACAACGCTCGACTCGCGGATCCCTGAATACATTCAGAAGATCTCGAAGCGAGACCCGTTCAGCGGCAAGATTGTCACGGGCGGCATCGTGACCGTGATGGACTCAAACTGGTTGATGTCGTGGACGGTCAACAGGCAGCCGCACTTCAAAAAGCAGCCGAAGGACCAGATTGTTGTGTGGGTCTACGGGCTGTTCCCTGAGGCAGAAGGAAACTACGTCAAGAAGGCGATGCAAGACTGCACGGGCGAAGAAATCACGCAAGAGTGGCTTTACCACATGGGTGTGCCCGAGAATCAGATTGCCGAGCTTGCGGCAACCGGCGCGAAGACCGTGCCGGTTATGATGCCGTACGTGACGGCGTTCTTCATGCCTCGCAAGCACAGCGATCGCCCGAGCGTTGTGCCTGAGGGCTCGGTGAACTTCGCGTTCATTGGTCAGTTTGCTCAGTCGCAAGAGCGCGATTGCATCTTCACCACCGAGTACTCCGTGCGCACACCTATGGAAGCCGTGTACACGCTGCTCGACATCGAGCGCGGCGTGCCTGAAGTTTTCAACTCGACCTACGATGTGCGCGCACTCTTTCACGCCGTCAACCGCATGCGCGATGGGCAAGAGTACAAGATTCCGGGCGGACCGTTGGCGCGCAAGTTCGCACACCACCACATTGAGAACAACATCGTGGGCAAGCTGCTTGAAGAGTACGGACTGGTCGACAAAGATTAGCACGCAATCTCATCGCGACGACGCTGCGATGGGGTGACACAGGGTGACGGTGGGGCGGTATTACGACCCCACCGTCACCGGTGAGCGAAGTGCGCGAATGCGAGGGCGGCGATGCCCGCGAGCGCCAAGATCACAGCGACCAGAATGCGATAGTCCCAGCGCAGTAGGCGCTGGTAGATTGCGCTGATCTTGATCGCGAGCGATGGCATGCGTGTCCAAATGATGGCGATCGCGAAGAACGGGGCGACCAAGAAAAAGAGGAAGATGCCATAGGCGACAGCCCGTGGCACGAGGTGCGGGCTGAGCTTTGTGACGACCTGGCCGGTGAGATACATCACGGGCAGGGTCGTAAACCCAACGATGGCGCTGCTCAAACCGATGACAAAGTAACTCAGCAAGTGCGACTTCGGCGCGGATTCCTTCGCCGGCTTGAAGGGCAGCACCGGCTGCACGTACCGCCACACCAACACTCCCGCTGCCGCCGCTAAGCACGACACGCCCACGAAGACGTCGACCGAGTGATTGTGAATCGAGCGATCGAGCGCACCCTCGACCCTGTGCACGAAGCTGTCGGGATTGATGAACTGAAACAGCGTGAACAGCAGCGTGGCGCCAACCATCAGCCCCGCCGACATGAAACACAGCCGGGGGAGCCAGCGGGTTTTGCGCGCCAGCATGTCAGTTGTCGCACCGTAGGTGGCGGGGTGGGTGCCCATGCTCAGCGCAAACCCAATAAGTACGGCCACACCGCTCACCCAAGCGATAAAATCTTGCACGCAGCGCTCCTTCGCGGTTCATAATGATAGCTGTAACAAATCTTCTTCGACAGCCGTGCAGCAACTCTTCCATACGTCCTGCATTCCTGGATAGACTCGCCATAAGATCACACAGATGTGAGAAAGGTTGTTCAATGCGAGTCCTCGTTACCAGCTCTCGAAACACGTTCGCCCTCGACATTATCCGTAAGCTCGGCAGCACCGGGCACACCGTATTTGCGAGCGATACGTATCACGGCGTGACGGGTAGCCACTCGCGATACCTTGCAGGGCACACGACCACCGCATCGCCGCGCTTCGAGACCGATCAGTTCATCGCAGACATCGCCGACTACGTCGAGAAGCACGACATTGAGGTCATTATTCCGACCTTCGAGGAGGCCTTCTACCTCGCAGCACGCGTGGCCGACCTGCCCGCCAACGTGCAGCTGTTCTCGGGCCGATTCGACAAGCTTGCGCGCCTGCACGACAAGGCGAGCTTTAAGCGGTTGGTCATCGAGGCAGACGTGCCCGTGCCCGAGACGATTGTGGTGGGCAGCGAGGCCGAGCTGCACGAAGCCATCGAAACGTACCCCAAGTTCTTCGCACGCGCGGCGTTCTCGCGCGGCGGTGTGGGGCTGCTCACCAACACGGGCCCGCTCGCAGGCAAGATGGAGGTCGCTGACTGCCACCCGACGCCCGAGCAGCCGTGGCTCGTGCAGCCCTTCGTGGACGGCCCGATGCTGTGCACCTACAGCATCATCGTGAACGGCAAGGTCACCGCGCACTGCACCTACAGCGTGCCCGAGCAGTGGGCGCACAGCACGGGCATCACGTTTCTCGCCGTCGACAGCACCGAGACGCTCGAGTACACGCAGCGCATCGTGAACACGCTCGACCCGAACTTCACCGGCCAACTATCGTTCGACTTCGTCAACAATGACGGCAATCTGTACGCGATCGAGTGCAACCCGCGCCCCACCAACGGCGTCATGCTGCTCGAAGCAGAAGAGGTGGAGCGCGCGTTCTTCGGCGAGATCGACGAGCCGATCGTCGTGCCGCCGGGGGTCGAAAAGCAGGTCACCATCGCGGTCATTGCAGACGCGTTCGCGCAGCCGCTGTCACACCTCAAGACCTCGCTGCACGACATCTTTAATGTGAAAGACATTGGCGCTGGCTGGCACGACGGCATCGCCATGATGTGGAGCCCGGCCACGCTCATTCACGGCGCGAAGCTGAGCCACGGCAAGCGAAAGGAGCTGCTGGGCGCGCTGGGCGATGACATCGTCTGGAACGGTGAAGAGATCGTTGGCATGAGCGAAACCGACAGGGAGTCGCTCGAAGAGGTGCACGCCCAGCGCGTATAGCGCAACACACAGCGTAGAACACCAAACAAGCTGAGGGGGGAAAGTGCAGCTGGTGCAACAGGGAAGCTCGACGAGTTTGCGCGGTCACGGCAAGCTCGGGTTGAAGATTCTCGCCGGGATGATCGTCATCGCGGCGCCCGTGTACGTAACATCACTGTTCGTACCAGGCATCTTCAGCGTGGCATTCTTTGGCGTACTCGCGGCCACCTTCGGCTGGATCAGCGGCGGCCCCAAGATTGGGGCCGCCGTGGTGGGGTCGCTTTCGGTGCTCGGCAGCGTCGCGATCTTGCTGCGCGACTACCCCTGGGTACTGGCGGTGCTGCTCGTCTTACTCGGCATGGCGTACGGTTACGGCGCGAGCCGCGGCGTGGGCAAAGTGGTGCTGCAGCTGCCCATCTTGACCCCGTACTTCATGATGTCGCCGCCGGCACTGTTTAATAACCCGCCGACGCTCGACCTGAGCTACTTTGTGGGCCTCATCGTCATTATGAATGTGACGGGTCTGTGGGCGATAGCGGTTTTGCATCTGGCGACGGGCGCACGTGCGCTCAAACCGATCGAGGTGCCCGACAGGCGTGTGCCGCTCTTATTTGGCACGCTGCTCGGAGTGATCTCGGCGACGGTCATGCTGCTTGGCACAACCACCGAACTCAAATCCCACTGGGTCTGGGTGATTCTGACGATCTACGTACTGGCAGACCCCACCCACCTGCTCACGCCCAAGCAAATGCTGGGGCGTGTGGCCGGCACGTTCGCTGGTTTTGCGTTCATTGGGGTGCTGGCGCTCGCGGGCCTACCAGACCCTGTGCTGCACCTGCTTGCGATCCCCGCAGTGTGGCTCTGCCTCTTCTTTCTAGTGCTCAAGCGGCCCTACTGGCAGTACAGCTTCTTTCTCACCGTGTCGGTCATTGCGATGAACTCCAGCGGTGTCAACACTCGGCTGCTCAACGCCGAACGCTTCGGTTTTACCATCGTGGGCGCATGTCTTGCCATGCTCATCGCGCTCGCGGTGCACTTCACGATCAGGCATCGCGCGGGCATCGTGCTGCACGACGCAGAAGAGGGCGCGGGGCGCGCATAGCGCGCGTGAACGGTATGAGCGATCGAAGCGCGCGCGAAGGCCCCGGTGGCCGTTCGTCACCACGGCTCCGGATCGCCGGTCTCATTCCCGGCGTACAGTTTGTGCGGCGTGAGGCGACGGCCACATCGCCCGCGTTCGACCTGGCCTATGTACGACGCCGTGCGCGCGACCGCGACCCCGGGGCTATGCCCGCGGTCGTGATCCCCGGCGGGCCGGGGCTCGGTTCGGTGCTGCCGTATCGCACCCTGCGCAGACTGGCTGTACGCGGCGGGCTCGACCTGATCATGGTCGAACACCGCGGTGTTGGGTTCTCGCGGCACGACCTTGACGGGCGCGACCTGCCGGCGAGCGCGATGCGCATCACCGATGTGCTCGCCGACATTGACGCGGTACTCGACCGCGAGGGGGTCTCGCGGGCGCGCATCGTCGGCTCCTCATACGGCAGCTATCTCGCCACGTGCTTCGGCGCCGCCTACCCCCACCGAGTGGCCGGTATGCTGCTCGACTCGGCGCTACAATCAGCCGAGCATCTGGAGCTTGAACGGAGCTGCGTGCGTGCGCTGCTGTGGGACGGTGACGGTGAACGGCAGACTGCCGTGCGTGCGCTGTATGAGCGCGGCATTGATGACCGGGTGCTGCTTGATGTGGTGCGGGCAGCGTACGAGCTGGGCGGCGACGATCTGCTGCTGCCGCTATTGCGCGGCAAGCTGCGTGGAAGCCGCGGCGCCCGTGCGACCTGGCGCGCGCTCGAAAGCTACGCGACGCGTGACGCCTCCATCACCCGTATTCCCGGTATTTATGAGTTCGATCTGGTCGGCACGATCGGATTTCGCGAGCTCGGCTACGGCGGTGAGCCAGACGGGTTGCCGCTGGATCCGGCACGAACGTACGCGCCGCTCGTGCACAGATTTGAGCCGTTTGCGGGCGAACCGTTCGACCTCGCGCATGCCGTGCGCGAGTTCGATTGGCCGCTCGTGCTGCTCGCGGGCGAGCGCGATCTGCGCACGCCGGCCGCGATCGCTGAGCGTGTCGCGGCGCGCGCGCCGCAGGCAACGCTCGTGCCGATTAAGACCGGGCACAGCGCCCTTGACACGCAGCCGGTCGCGCTCTTGAACGCGCTGAAGTGGCTTGAAGCGTCGCGGCAGAGCGGGCTGCCCGCGGTCGCCGGGCGCCTCGACCGGTTGCCGCTGCGGGGGTTTGCCGCGAGGCTGCCGCAGCTGCTGCGGTGCGGTGTCTGGCGCGAACCTCGGCGCGCGAAAGCAACGGTTGATCCCGTGAGCCGAGACCCTCCCTAGCACCTTCCGTGCGCGTTTCGAAGCGCCGCCGGTCACCGTGACGCGATTTTTGCACGTCAAGAACAACCCCAAACAGTAAGGAAGTACGACGATGTCTCACCTATTCAGGAAGCCTGAAGGCCACAAGCATGCAGAGGCCGAACTGAACATTAGCCCCGTTTTTACCCATCCGGGCGAGGCTAGTTCGATCTCGAAATACCAGTTTCCGGCCGACATGATGGACTCAGACACCGCCTACCAAATCGTGCACGATTCGGCGATGCTCGACGGCAACTCGCGCATGAACCTGGCCACGTTCGTGTCGACGTGGATGGACGACAACGCGCAGAAGATCTACCTCGAGTCGGCCGACAAAAACATGATCGACAAGGACGAGTACCCGGCGACCGCCGAGCTCGAAGATCGCTGCTGGCGCATGCTCGCCGACCTGTGGCACGTGCCCAACGCAGACGACACGATCGGCACCTCAACGATCGGCTCGTCTGAGGCGTGCATGCTCGGCGGCCTGGCGCTCAAGCGCCTGTGGCAGGAGAAGCGCAAGGCTGAGGGCAAGACGGGTGGCCAGCCCAACCTCGTGCTGTCGGCTGGCGTGCAGGTCGTGTGGGAGAAGTTCTGCAACTACTGGGACGTTGAGGCACGCTACGTGCCCGTCACCGAGGACCACCTCGTGCTCGATGGCTTTGAGCTCGAAAAGTACGTCGACGAGAACACGATCGGCGTCGTCGCGATTCTGGGCCAGACCTACACCGGCATGTACGAGCCCGTGCTCGAGATCGCCAAGAAGCTCGACGAGATCGAGAAGAACACCGGCGTTGACGTGAAGATTCACGTTGACGGCGCATCGGGTGCCATGGTCGCGCCGTTCTGCCAGCCCGAGCTCAAGTGGGACTTTCAGATCGACCGCGTCAACTCGATTAGCACCTCGGGCCACAAGTACGGTCTCGTCTACCCCGGCGTCGGCTGGGTTGTGTGGCGCAACAAGGCAGTCTGCCCCGAGAGCCTCATCTTTCACGTCAGCTACCTGGGCGGCGACATGCCCACACTGGCACTCAACTTCTCACGCCCCGGCTCGCAGGTACTGCTGCAGTACTACCAGTTCTTGCGCCTCGGCTTCGACGGCTACCGCCGCCTGCAGCAGGACTCGCTCGACGTGGCGCAGTACCTCTCGAGCGCGATTGCCGAGATGGGTCCCTTCGACCTGATCAGCAAGGGTGACACGATTCCCGTGTTCGCATGGCGGCTCAAGAAGGGTGCCGAGCGCAACTGGGATCTGTACGACCTCGCAGACCGGCTGCGCATGCGTGGTTGGCTCGTGCCGGCGTACCCGATGCCCGACGACATCTCTGATCTCGTCGTGCAGCGCATCGTCGTGCGCGTGGGCCTCAGCCGCGACCTCGCAGGCTACCTGCTCACCGCAATTCGCGAAGAGGTTGAGTTCCTTGAAGCACTGAAGACGCCGCTGCCGCGCGAAGCAGCAAGCGGTGGCTTCGCACACTAACCCGTTGTACCGGGGTGGCGGGGATTCTCGCCGCCACCCCGCAGGTAACTACCGACACATCAGATAGGTCAAGCAGTATGACTACCCAGCCCATGTCGCGAGTCTCAGTTCTCGTGCCGACGCTTGCGCGCCAGTGCTCGTTCTTTATGATCGGGTCGGCCCTGTTTGCAGTCGGCACGGCCGTGGGCATTTGGGATCTTGGCGGCGCAAGCGTGACGAACTGGTTGTGCTTCATTGGCGCCTGGTTCTTCACCACCGCCGGCCTGTTTCAGACGATTCTGAGCGGCGATGCGACGGTCAAGGTGAACTACGGTGGCGGCAAGATGTTTCGGGCCGAATGGCTCGCCGCCGCCACCCAAACCGTCGGCACCATCATGTTCAACGTGAGTACGACAGCGGCGATCACGGCCCGCTCGGTGAACGACGAGAAGCACTACGTCTGGAACCCCGACGCCGGCGGTTCAGTCGCGTTCTTGATCAGTGCCTACTTTGTCTATGTTGCGTACTCGCGTGAGCACCACACGCTGTGGGCGCCGCGCGATTCTGGCTGGTGGGGTGCGCACATCAACATGATCGGTTGTATCGCATTCGCGGTCTCGGCCGTAGGCGCGTTCGTCTTGGACGACGGCACGAGCAAAGACGTGGCCCTCGCCAACTGGGGCACCTTCATCGGTGCGATCTGCTTCTTCCTTGCGTCGGCAATCGCACTGCCGAGCCTGCCCTGGAACAAGCGCTCCTAGCGCGCGTGCTTTGGTCAGCCGCACCACTCAACACAATTTGAATTAACACAAGCTGTTGTAAACGAAAGGACCCACACACATGTGCACACGAGTTCTCTGGCCCGACGCTAACGGCGCCGTCATTGTTGGCCGCAACATGGACTTTCACATGGACCTACTGTCGAACCTGTGGAAGATGCCGCGCGGCATCGAACGCAAGGACGGCGCGAACGGCAACCTGAACTGGAAGGCCAAGTACGGCAGCGTCATCGCGACCGCGTTCGACCTCATCGCCACCGACGGCATGAACGAAGAGGGGCTCGCAGGTCACATTCTGTGGCTCGCTGAGTCCGACTATGGCAAGCCCGGCGCCTCAGATGCGCAGCTGAGCCAGGCAGTATGGCTGCAGTATTACCTCGATAACTTTGCAACCGTTGCTGAGGCCGTCGAATGGACGAACAGCTCTGAGGTGCAGGTGACCCAGCTGTTCGACCCGACCGGTCACCTGGTGCCCACGCTGCACCTCGCACTCAACGACGCGACGGGCGACTCGGCGATCATCGAGTACACGAGCGGCAAGCCCACCGTCTACCACAGCCGCGAGTACAAGGTGATGACGAACTCACCCACTTTCGACAAGCAGCTCGAGCTCGTCAAGGAGATTGAGGGTCTGGGGGGCGACAAGCCGCTGCCGGGCTCAACGCTCGCGAGCGACCGTTTCGCGCGTGCCTCGTACTACGTCGAGCACCAGGTGCAGCCGAAGACTCAGCTGCAGGCGATGGCGGCGATGTTCAGCATTATTCGTAACGCTGCGCAGCCGTTCCGTACGCCCGAGGCCGGTAAGCCCGACGCCTCGCAGACGATCTGGCAGGTCGTCGCCGACATGACGAACAAGCGCTACGCGTTCGAGTCGACCACACGCCCCAACATTGTGTGGGTCGACTTCAACGAGATGAGCTTTGCTGAGGGGTCGAAGATTCTCAAGCTCGACCTGGTGAGCAAGCTGTCGCTCGAGGGTGGTCTTGCGGGCAACGTGAGCCACAAGTTCCACGAGGTCGACGACCTGGGCATGGGCGTCATCTCGGCGGGCGTCGAGGCGCTCGAATTCGTGGCGAAGAAGCAAGACGAGTTCAAGGAGCTCGGCAAGATGCTCGGCGCACTCGGCATCGGCAAGGCCAAGGCTAAGGCAGACGCCTAACTGAGTTGACGAGGCGGCGGGGGAGCGTGAAGGCGCCCCCGCCGCTTTTGTCGTCTCAACGCATCGGCGTGCGCGGGGGAGGGAGACTGCGGCCGCCGCTCTCCGGTCGCGTCGGCTTCGCCGCCGCTCCTGCCAGACCCAAGCAATCGGCGTGCGCGGGGCAGGGAGGCTGGGGCCGCCGCTCTCCGGTCGCGTCGGCTTCGCCGCCGCTCCTGCCAGACCCAACCAATCGGCGGCCCCAGCCTCCCTGCCCCGCGCGTTCCTTCTCGTGATCCTGCGCGACGTAGGAGTCGCAGGATCCAGCAGACAATCAGCCCGCACAGATGCGGGCCCCGAGACGTCTTACTGAGCGGGGTTTTGATCCGGAGCGACCTGGGCGGTGCCCTGACCTGGTGCTGCACCAGTCGTGGCCGGCTGAGCGGGCGGTGCGTCTTCGGCGCGCGAGAGTCTCAGCACACCGTACATCGCGATTGCGCCGGTCACAGCGATCGCGCCGAGCGACCACAGCGGCGCGTTCGCGGCCTCGTGCAGAATCACGATGCCCAGCAGCACCGCGATGGCGGGGTCGATGACCGTGAGGCCCGCGACCACGACGTCAGACGAGTTGCAGGTGTACGCGGTCTGCACGAAGTACGTTGAGAGCACCGAGGCGACCGCGATGCCCACCAGGCAGGCGAGCGTGAGGTATCCCTCGTAGTCGAGCTTGAAATGGTGGCCGCCCAGTAGCGCCTGAATGCGCAGCAGCACGGTCTTGCCAAGGGTCGCGACGAACGCCGAGAACACGCCGCCAATGACCACGTACAGCACCGGAAATCGCGAGGTGGCGCTGTGCGCGAAGATGCGGATCAGCGCCGAGATGAGCAGCACGCCACCGAGCGTCGACAGCACCGCGACCAGCTGGCCGTCGGTGATAGTGCTCTGGCCGCTAATCTTTGCGGCAACCGCGACATAGCCGATCACGCCGATGAGCGTGACGATGATCGCATTTATCACCGCGCGCGACGGCTTCTTGCCCGAGATGCGCGCGTTCAAGAACACCGCAAACACGAGCGCGAGCACGCCGATCGGCTGTACCAGCATGATGGGGGCGAATGCGAGGCTGCCCATTTGCAGCAGAATCGCCACGCCAAACGCAGCGGTGCCGAGTAACCACACGGGGGTGCGCACAAGCCGCAGGAAGAATCCGCGGCCCTTGGGCTGTTCAGATGCGAGGGCTACGCCGCGGCTCTGCCAAATGTTTCCGTACGAGAGCACGCCAGCTGAGAGGATGGCGAGGGCGATACCCAGCAGGTGAAGGCCGTTGACGTGCACAGTTGGATCCCCTCGACAGTGACAGGTGTACCGCTAGCCTATGGGGTGGCAGCGCCGAGCACTTCGCGGCTCGCTGACTCACACACGTCGAGAAACGCGTTGAGTTCGGCGGCGGTGATGTTAGCGGGGGCGAGTGTCGAAACGTAGAGGTCTTGGCCGATCGTCTCGACCGTGAGGGTGCGGGTGGTCCTACTGGGATCGGCGCCAGGCGTAGCGTAAAGCGGCGCGCTGTCGGCTGCTGGGCAGCTCACCGTGCGCACCAGCGGCTGCAGCGAAGCGGGCGCATGAATGCGAAACACTAAGTCGGTGCGCAGCCCAGTGGGGCTAACCGCGCGGGGCGTGTGGGTCTGCCACAGTTCGAGGCCAGTGGGGGTGTCGTGCAGCAGGCCAGCCACTCCCAGCATGCTCACGGCGCGCGCGCCAATCGGCGGGCACACCGCGGGCATATGGTCGGGGTCAACCCGTGGCGCGTCGCCGCCAATGAGGGCGAGGCCGGTGCGCTCGGCAAAGTCGATGAAAAACGGCTCGTAACCGATATCGATGCGCAGCGCGCGGCTTCGGCGGCCGCTACGGCCCAGCGTGAGCGCCGAGCAAACGCTGCGTACGGCGCGCGCGAGCGGTGACGCATCGTCGGTGGCCGTGACGCTCAGCGCGGTGCGGGGCAGCGAATACGGTGCAACACCAGAGGAATCCATGGGCTCAGTATAGGCAGCGGTGGCCGCCATTCAGTCGGAGCACGTAGGCTGAGGGGGTGCCTCATCAATCAGCTGCAGACTCATCGCATCCCGCCGTTCCCGTAAGCATCTCACCCAAACTTCGTATGGAAGTGGCCGTGAAGTACTACGGCGAAGCCGAAGTGATCGACCGTGCACTGTCACTGATGGACGGCAACAACGAGGGCGAAGACTTTCTGCTGTTTGTGGGTGGTGAGCACGCGCAGGGCATTCTCGATGGCGCACCTGTGCTGTACTGGCCCGAACTGTGGGGGCTGCGTGCGCTGCTCTACGTGTGGCACGACAAGGCGACGCCCGCCGTGGTCAACGCCCTGCACAACACTGCCTGGCGCGTGCGCGAGATGGCTGCCCGAGTGATCGCCGCCCGCGAGCTTCCCGCCGCGACCGAACTCACCGAGCTGCTGGGTGACGACACCCCGCGCGTGCGCATCGCCGCGGCGCGCGCGCTCGGCGCCGTGGGCAAGCTCGACAACGTCGAAGACGTTCGGCCGCTGCTGAAGGACTCACAGGTCGAGGTGCGTCGCGCCGCTCAGCAGGGCATTGACGCGTTGCGCGCACGCTCACCCCGCAGTTAATCAAGATTGCTCGTGCCTCGTTTCTCGCGCAGCACGCGCTTTACCGTCACCAAGGTGCGAGACCCGCGGGTGCGGGTACCGCGCGGCTATGACGAAGCGAACATACGCTGGGGCGGTCTGGTGTTGGCCCTCACACCGCTGGTGGCCGTGATCGCTGTCGCGGCAGGCTACGCCGCCGCCGACGAAACGCGGCGGCCGGTGCTGGTCGTGTTCGCTGTGGCGCTGACGGGCGTGCTGCTGACGCTAATCGGGGGGTTGGCCCCGATCCGGAGCGTACGCCGAGGCACGGTACGCGCTGCACGCAGCGGGCCGCTTCGGCTCGTGAGCCGAGGCTATGGCGGGCGCCTGCAGCTCGCCGCGGCCGCATGTTTTGGGGGCGCCGCGGCGCTGGTCGCGAGGCCACTGCTGGTGCCGGGTGTGCCCGAGGTGATGGGGGTGTTTGGGTCGCCCGCGAGCGCGATCGTGCTCACCCTGCTTGCGCTGCTGGTTGCGGGCATCGCCGCGTTTCAGGCCGTGGAGCCCCCGGGTCTGAGGCTCGACGAGCACGGCCTCTGGCTGCAGAGGCACTTCACTGCGCACCTGCTCGCGTGGCACGACATCGAACGGGTTACGACCCATCTCGACGGCAATATTGCCTCCCTCGAGGTGCATCTGAGGCGCGGCCATGAGGTGCGGGTGCTGCCGCAGCATTTTGGCTCGGACGCCTACCTCGCAGCCGAGATCGTCAGCTACTTTCTGGGCACACCGGGCGCGCGAGCCGCGCTGTACGACCCGGCGCAGGCCCTCGCACTGGTGCTCAAGCTCAGTTCAGACTGAGACGCAGGGCGAGGGCGACTGCGCCTACTCGATCACGAGCGAGCGCGTCAGCAGCCGCAGCACCCGCCTGAAACCGAGGCCCGCGAGGGTCTCGCGCCACGCCGGATCACACGACGCATCGAGCGCCACGAGCACCGAAGACGCGCCCGCCGCCGCGAACGGCGCGAGCGCTGCCTCAAGCGCGGCACCGTCGGCCGCATAGTCGGGCTCGGGCTGCAGGCCTACGAGCACCTCAGAGGTCACCCAAATGTCATCGGGCCCCTCTTCAAGCCCAATCGCGAAGAGCTCTGACCCCTCGTCGAGCAGATCACCGAGGCGATCATCATCGATCTCGCGAGCGTTCGATGCCGCCCCGGTCGCTGCATTCGATGCCGGATCAGGGCGCAGCCACGTTTCGCCCATCTCCACGAATCCGGCACGCGCATAGAAATCGTCGGCTGACTCGGTGCCAGCGAGCACCTCGAGTGCGCTCGCCTGGGCGCCCCACTGCTCGATGCCCTCGGACTCGGCTTCTTCGAGCAACCAGCCGCCGAGGCCCTGCCCGCGCATCTCGGGTAGAACGGCCAGGCTCTCGAGGGTGACGACGGGGCCATCGCTCACCTCGTCAATGGGATCGTCGGCGTAGGCGAGAGCGTAGCCGATGACCTGCTCGCCCTGGCGCGCCACCAGCACAAACGCCGGCTGACGTTCGAACACGCGCTCGTAGCGTGCGAGCCGCAGTGGCCAGCTCTCTCGCACCGGTTGCAGTGAGAGCCCCGCAGCGCCTGCGGTGGGCAACGTGTCGAGCACGGCGTCCCACACGGGCTGCACATCGGGCAGCAGCTCGGGGCCGCCCAGGTCAACGCGAATGGGAGCAGAAGAGGAACGGGAGCTGGAGTGCTGGGCATCACGCATGACAGCGAGTGTACCGGCGCGCGCTGATCGCGGCCCTGGTCAAGCTCCCACCACCTCGATACGATGGAGGCACTCAGAGCGACGAAGCTCAGCACTCTCGCCGATGCGGCGGCGCTCACCCAAAGATGGGGGTGCGTGATGATCGACCTTCGCCGTCTCACCGAAGAGCAGCAGGCGCTGCGTGATACGGTGCGCCACTTCTCTGACACAGCGCTCGCGCCGTATGCGAACGAGCGCGACCAGCAGAAGATTTTTCCGCTCGACGTGTTTGCCGCGGCCGGTGAGATTGGGCTCGGCGGCATCTACACGCGTGAAGAGTACGGCGGATCAGGTCTCACCCGCGCAGACACGGCGATCATCTTCGAAGAGTTGGGGCGAGGGGACCCCTCAGTGGCCGCCTACATCTCCATTCACAACATGGTCGTGTGGATGATCGACACGTTTGGTGACGACGCACAGCGCGCCCAGTGGCTTCCCCGGCTCGCACCGATGCGCGAACTTTCGAGCTACTGCCTCACCGAACCGGGCGCCGGCTCTGACGCGGCGGCACTCACCACGACCGCGCACCGCGACGGCGACGACTACGTTCTGAACGGGGCAAAACAGTTCATCTCGGGCGCGGGCGCCGCCCAGCTCTACGTGGTGATGGCGCGCACCGGAGGCCCGGGAGCGCAGGGCGTGAGCGCGATTCTCGTGCCAGAGGGCACCCCGGGGCTGAGTTTTGGTGCGCTAGAAAAGAAGATGGGATGGAACGCGCAGCCCACCCGCGCCGTCAACTTCGACGGTGTGCGCGTGCCCGTCACCAACCGCCTCGGCGAAGAGGGCCAGGGGTTCTCGATGGCGATGCAGGGACTCAACGGTGGGCGGCTCAACATCGCCGCCTGCGCACTCGGCGGTGCACAGTGGGCGCTTGAACAGTCGATCCGGTACTTGAGTGCACGCGAAGCGTTTGGTGCGCCGCTCGCCACGAAGCAGGCGCTCATTTTTAGGCTCGCAGACATGGAGACCGAGTTACAGGCTGCACGTTTGATGCTCGCCCGCGCGGCCGAAGCGCTCGATGCCGGGCACCCGCAGGTGGCCGCCGTGTGTGCCATGGCGAAACGCTTTGTCACCGACGCCGCGTTCACCGCGGCTAACTCGGCGCTGCAGCTGCACGGCGGGTACGGGTACCTCGCCGAGTACGGCATCGAACGGGTGGTGCGCGACCTGCGCGTGCACCAGATCCTCGAGGGAACCAACGAGATCATGAATGTGATCATCGGCCGCTCCCTGCTTGACGAATAGACAAAGAGGAGTAGCGCCATGACGAATATTGCTGTGATTGGGCTTGGGCACATGGGGGCGCCGATGGCCGCAAACCTCGTGACCGCGGGGTACGAGGTGACGGGCTTCGACCTGGCGCCCGCCGCGCTCGCCGCCGCGCACGCCCGCGGGGTGCGTGCGGCGCAGTCGGCGCGCGAGGCGGTGATCGGCGCCGACGTTGTGCTCACGATGCTGCAGACGGGGCGCAGCGTGATCGCACTGTTTGAGGGCGGTCTGCTTGACGCGGCGCCGCCCAACACGCTGTTTATCGAGGCATCGACCATCTCGGTTGAAGACGCCCGTGCAGCCCACGCGCTCGCGCTCGCCGGCGGGCACCGCAGCATTGACGCGCCGGTGTCTGGCGGCGTCGTGGGGGCCGAGGCTGCAACCCTCGCTTTTATGGTGGGCGGTTCTGCTGAGGACTATGCAGCGGCGCTGCCGGTGCTTGAGGCGATGGGGCAGCGCATCGTGCACTGCGGCGGCCCGGGTCTCGGGCAGGCCGCGAAGGTGTGCAACAACCTCATTCTGGGCGCGTCGATGATCGCCGTGAGTGAGGCGTTTGTGCTGGGCGAAAAGCTGGGGCTCACTCACGAGGCGCTGTACGAGGTGGCGTCGAACGCTTCAGGCCAGTGCTGGGCGCTCACCACGAACTGCCCGGTGCCCGGGCCGGTGCCGTCGAGCCCGGCGAACCACCACTATGAGCCGGGATTTGCGGCCACGCTGATGGCAAAGGATCTGGGCTTAGCCGAGGCCGCGCTCGACCACGTGGGTGTCGACGCGCAGCTCGGGCGGCTCGCGAGCACGCTCTACCGGGCCTTTGCAGACGGGGCGGGCGAGGGGCTCGACTTCTCGGCGATCATTCACGATGTGCGCGCACGCAGCGCGGGTGGTGCCGCGAGTGGCTGACTTTTTGCTGCCGTGAGGCTACGCTGCCGGTATGACTCGAGTGATTCTCTTTGGTGGACACGGCAAGATCGCGCTACTTACTGAGCCGCTGCTCGCGGGCCGCGGCGACGAGGTGACCGCGATCATTCGCAATCCGGATCACGCCGCAGCCGTTCGGGCGGCGGGTGCCGTGCCGCTCGTGGCAGACGTTGAGACGCTCGACACGGCCGCGCTGGCTGAGCTGATGGCGGGTCATGACGCGGTCGTGTGGTCGGCCGGGGCGGGCGGGGGTAACCCCGCGCGAACACTTGCGGTCGACCGTGACGCGGCGATACGCAGCATGGACGCGGCGGCACTGGCGGGCGCAAAGCGCTACGTTATGGTCTCGTACTTCGGTGCGTCAAAGAACCACGGAATCGATGCGGCTCACTCGTTTTGGACCTATGCCGAGGCGAAGGCAGCGGCAGACGAGCATTTGCGGGCCACTGACCTGGACTGGACGGTGCTGGGGCCAAGCACGCTCACGCAGGCGCCGGCGAGTGCCGGAATCGACGTGCAGGCCGAGCGCGCTGGGCATGTTTCCCGTGAAACAGTGGCCCGCGTGATCGCGGCCACCCTGAGTGATGCGACGACGATCGGTCGCACAATCAGGTTCAACGACGGCGACACTGCAATCGCCGAGGCGCTGCACGCCTAGCCCAGTGCTTAGCCCAGCGCGACGCCAAACATCTCGGCGGTGGCGCGGGCCGACGGCGTGCCCGCGTCGAGGTTGGCCCCCGCCGCGATGAGTGCCGTGATGACCTCGGTGTGGCGCTTAAAGATCGCCCCCGCGATAGGGGTTTGGCCGCGATCGTTAAGCCTGTCAACATCGGCGCCGCGCTGCACCAGCTCGGTCACGAGGCCAACGTGGCCGTGGTACGCGGCGAGCATGAGCAGCGTGCTGCCCTTTTCGTCAGTGAGGTCTGCGGGCACGCCCTGGTCGATTGCGGTCGCTACAAAAACGGTATCGCCGCCGCGTGCTCCGTCGAAGAGGCGGTGTGCAAACTCTAGGGCGTCGCCCTGCAGCCCTGTGGTCGGTTCAGTCATGCCACCATTCTTGCTGATCCGGAGCTCGCGTGCGCGAAGCCGAGCCGCGATCGGCCCGCGACCGCGCCCGATCGGCCCGCGGGCCCTCACCGGCCCTCACCTGAAGCATCCAGCCCATACCAAGGGGTTGCGCAATCCGCTCAATGAGAGTGGAGTGGAGGTGAGGGCCGCGGGGCCACCGTGCGCCTGTCACGAGGTGAGGAGTGGACCATGCGCGCAGCACGCTACTACGACAGAAAAGATATTCGTATCGAGGATGTGCCCGAGCCCGAGCTACGGCCGGGGGCAGTCGCCATTGACGTGGCCTGGTGCGGAATCTGCGGCACGGACCTACACGAGTACCTCGAGGGCCCCATTTTTGTGCCGCCCGCTGGCCACCCGCACCCCATTTCGGGGGAGAGTGCACCCATCACCCTCGGCCACGAGTTCTCGGGCACCGTCACCGCGCTCGGTGACGGGCTCAACGAAGGCCCTGACGGCCTCGCCGTGGGTGACCGCGTGGTCGTCGAGCCCTACATCATCGCCGACGGCGTCGACACGGGGCCGGGGCAGGAGTACCAGCTCTCGAAAGACATGAACTTCATTGGCCTGGGCGGGCGCGGCGGCGGGCTCGCCGAGAAGATCGTCGTCGATAGGCGCTGGGTGCACCCCATCGGTGACATGCCGCTCGACGAGGCCGCGCTGATCGAACCGCTCTCGGTGGCCCACCACGCATTCGTGCGCTCGGGCGCGCAGGCAGGCCAGGTCGCGATTGTTGGCGGCGCGGGCCCCATCGGATTGCTCACGGCGGCGGTGCTCAAAGCCAAAGGTCTCACCGTCTATATTTCTGAACTGTCTGAAGCGCGCAAAGAAAAGGCGCGGTCCACCGGCGTCGCAGACGATGTATTTGACCCGCGTGACGGCGACGTCGCCGAACGGGTACGTGCCCTCACCGGCGGCCGCGGCGCCGATGTCGGCTTCGAGTGCTCGTCGGTGCCCGTCGTGCTCGACATGCTCATCGACGCGGTACGCCCCGCTGGCATGCTCGTGAACGTCTCAATCTGGGGCCACAAGCCCGAGGTCGATATGCCGCGGCTCGTACTCAAGGAGCTCGACCTGCGCGGCACGATCGGCTACGCGAACGATCACCCCGCCACCATCGAGCTGGTGCGCAGCGGTGCTCTCTCGCTCGCTCCCTTTATTACGGGCCGGATCGGGCTGGGCGGGCTCATCGGTGAGGGCTTCGATCAGCTCATCAACCACAACGACAGGCACGTGAAAATTATTGTGAACCCGCGGGCGTAGGCGAATGCGCGGTGCTAGTTAGGGCGGTGCGGGTGTCGCGTACCGAAAGGGGCCGTGCCGCCCGGGCCACACCGTGACATGATCAAGGCATGACCGACAAAGCACAACTCACACACGATGACGCGGTGGCGCTCGCCGCCAGGGCAGAGGCGATCGCGACGATCTTGCACCGCGGTCAGGCCGACAAAAACGGCGACGACTACATCGAACATCCGCGCAGGGTGGCGGCGCGCTTCGACCCGTACACCGAACCGTTCGCGCACGCGGCCGCGTGGCTGCACGACACCGTTGAGGACTGCGACGTTTTGCCCGACGACCTGCGTGATGCTGGCATACCCGACGTGGTGGTCGACGTGGTGATACTCCTGACGCGTCGCCAGGGCGTGGCGGCAGACGACTATTACCGCGTGATTCGCCGTGACCCGGTCGCGTTGCACGTGAAACTTGCCGACATTGACGACAACACAGACCCCGCGCGCACAGCCCAGCTCGACGAGCACACCCGCGTGCGCCTCGCCAAGAAGTATGCACACGCACGCGCCGTGCTCCGAGGCGCCTAAGTTCGCGTCGACCATGTCGCCGCGCGCGACCTAGTACCTCGCGCGAAAAATCGCGAGAATTCCCAAAAAACCCGCAAGGGTTGCTATTTCTCGCGAGTATGAGAGAGTAAATAGGTGAACTTTTCTGCCAGCGCAATGAAGCGTGGCGTGTGTGAGCGCCCGACAGAGGGGTTTTTCGAGTGCAAAGTGCCCGGGGGAGATCCCACCGGCCAGAAAGGATGATGTGCAGCAGCGAAAAAGAATTGCGATTATCGGAGCGGGCCCCAGTGGGATGGCGGCACTGCGTGCGTTCGCGGCAGCGGAGGCCCAGGGAGACACGAACCCTGAAATCATTTGCTATGAGAAGCAAGACGACTGGGGTGGCCAGTGGAACTTCTCGTGGCGCACAGGCACCGACCACTACGGTGAGCCGGTCCACTCAAGCATGTACCGCAATCTCTGGTCGAACGGGCCCAAGGAAGCGCTCGAGTTCGCAGAGTACACCTTCGACGACCACTTCGGCAGGCCAATCTCGTCCTACCCTCCGCGCGAGGTGCTGTGGGACTACATCAACGGCCGAGCCATGCAGTCGGGCGTGAAAGATCGCGTACGTTTTGCCCACGCCGTGCGATGGGTTGACTACAACGAAGAGACCGAGAAGTTCACCGTCGTCGTCGACAACCTGCGCGCGAAGCAGTCAAAGCGCGAGGTCTTCGACGAGGTCATCGTCGCGACAGGTCACTTCGCCTTCCCTAACGTGCCCCACTTTAAGGGCATGGAGTCGTTCCCCGGCGAAGTGATCCACGCGCACGAGTTTCGTGGGGCTGAGCGTCTCGAAGGCAAGCGGGTACTGCTCATCGGAGGCTCATACTCGGCAGAAGACATCGGCGTGCAATCACACAAGATGGGCGCAAAGTCGGTCACGATGAGCTACCGCTCACAGCCGCAGGGTTTCGCATGGCCACAGGGCATGGAAGAGGTGCCCGAGATCGTCGGCTTCGACGGTCAGATCGCAACCTTCGTAGACGGTCAGACGCGCGAGTTCGACACGGTCATTCTCTGCACCGGCTACCTACACCACTACCCGTTCCTGCCGCGCGAGATGCACATCGACTCGCCCAACAACCTCTACCCAGAAGACCTCTACCGCGGTGTGGTCTGGCAGAAGAACCCCAAGCTCTTCTACCTGGGCGCGCAGGATCAGTGGTTCACGTTCAACATGTTTGATGCGCAGGCCTGGTACGTGCGTGACCTGATTCTTGGGCGCGCACAGTTGCCCAGTGAGGCAGAGCGTAAGCAGCATGAGAAGGCGTGGCACGACCGCTTCACAGCAATCAAGACCGACGCTGCGGCGGTGAAGTTTCAGGCCGACTATATTCGCGACCTGATCGAAGCGACCGACTACCCGATGTTCGATCTCGACGAGGTGGTGCGTACCTTCCTGTCGTGGCAGGGTGACAAACAGGTCAACATTCTCACCTACCGCGACCGCGCCTACCCGTCAGTTATGACGGGCACAATGGCCGCGCTCCACCACACCCCGTGGCTCGAAGAGTTCGATGACTCACGCGAGCGCTACCTTCAGGGCCCGCGTACGAGGGTTACGAAGTAGCGAGAAGGCTCGCGAGGTCATGCCGGTTGCGCGCGCCGAGCTTTGCTCGTGCGCGCGCAACGTGCGACTCGGCAGTGCGCACGCTGCACTGCATCTGATCTGCGATGTCTTTATTGCTGAGTCCGTCGGCCGCAAGCTGAGCGGCGTCGAGCTCGCGTGGCGTAAGCTCTGCGCGCTGGCTCGTTGCGGTGTTTGGCGGCGTAAACCAGGCCAGACGCTTTTTCGCAGCAGAGGTAATTCGGCGCTGCAGCTCTTCGCAGCGCGTGATGTTGGCGCTCGCGCGTCTACGCGCGTAAATGTCGTGCGCGCTTGCCGTGGCAGCGAGCGCGGGCCCCCAGAGCTCGCGCTTTTCGAGTGACTCAGCGACGCGCAATAGCTCGGCGGGGTTCTCGTCGGCATCGGCCTTCAGATGCCGCTGCACGAGTGTGAGCATGGGGATCCAGTCAGCGTCGAGATTAGTGGCGACACCTGGGCTTTGGCGTCCGAGCGGCGCGATCTGCTGCGGTGCTGGCGCAACGAGGTCGTGGCGCCCCGCGAAATATGCAAGGACCTGCTCGTGCACAGACAGTGAGCCCGCGACGGGGGTGTGAGGTGCGCGAAGGCGCGCGCCGACCTGGGCGATGGTCTTCTGCAGTCTTGTGGGAATGAATCGAGGCACGCGACGCTCGAACCGCGCCCACTCTGTAAGCGCGCGATCGATGTCACCGCAAGCCAGCGCTTCGGCTGCCGCGAGCATGTGGTTGGCCCAGATGATGTGGCGGTGCGGAGCCGGCATTCGGGAGATAATCTCGCGCAGCTGATCGGCGAGGCGGGCGTGTTGCGCCAGGAAGAACACGATCAGTCCCTCGGCGAGTACGACGGTCGCGACGATGTCACGCAACTCGACCGTCGAGTGCATAGTCGAGTTCGCGATGCGTGACGTGAGCTCGGCGAGTGTCAGGTCGCGCCGCGGCAGAAACCCGCGGCGCACCAGCTCGAATTCGAGCAGCAGCTCGGCCGCCAGGGCGATCTCGGGCACCTCATGAGTGACCGAAATTTCGTGCAGGCGCTCGGTATCAATCTCGGTAGCCTGCGTATCGTTCCACATCGTGAACACCTCGAGGGCCGCGCGCGCGGCGGGGTCGCTCAGCGTGCTCGCGCACGGATACAGCGGGTTGTCGGTGCTCAAACCCACCTCGGCGGCGAGACGCGCCTGCAGATACAGCTCGCCGAGCAGTTGGTTGCGTTCTGCGCTCGTGACGGCCTCGGGCTTGCGGTGCTTCGCGAGCACGTTCAGGCCTGCGAGGGGCGAGCTCAAGACAGCGGCGGTGCGCGCCTTCAACAGGGGGTTGAGCGATCCGGGGCCGGTGCCCGCGCGCAGCAGCAGCGCGCGGGCCTCGCCGCCCTCCCCAAAAGCGATCAGGTCACCAGCGATGCGGTGCAGCACCTCGGCGTGCGCGACGCGCGTATCGTCGCGCTCCATGTCTTCTGTGTGATTGAGCGCCCGCGCGCAAAAGTACGCGTCGTGCGGAGACAGCGGCAGGCCCAGTTCCTCCTGCGCAAGTAAGTGCCGGGCCGCACGCTCACGCACCGGATCAATGATGTCGGCTGATACCCGGGGCAGCGCCGCCGAGTAGATGCGGGGTACGCTGTAGAGTCCGGTGCGGCACTTCGTTTGGATCAGTACGGCGTGCTGCAGCAGGGTGTCGACGGCGGCGGAACCCACGAGGTCACGTGCGCCAGTGAGAGTGAGTGGGTCAACCTCTGAGAGGATCCACCCGGCGGCGGCGACCTCCAGTGTGAGCGGGCTCGTGAGCGATTCAGCGGCCCGCAGGTGGGGGAGGGCGAAGTCGCTGAGGCGCACACTCGAGATCGAGGGTGACGGAGTGAGCGTGATGCGTTCAGAAAGCGAGATCTGCAGGAGGTCGAGCGCCCAGCCTGGGCGACCCCACGCAAGCGACTGAATCGCGGTGATCGTCGCTGTGTCGAGGCTGCGCGGGCTTGAGTCGTGCAGCAGACGTGCGATTTCTTTGTCACTGAGTGCGGGCAGCTGCACGTGTCGTACCGTGTCGAGCGAGTGGCGTAGCGCGGGGGCAGCCTGCAGCGCGCGCATAAGTACAGCGTCGTAGGTGTCGCCTGTGGTTTGCTCGGCGATCATGCACAGCGAGCTGCCACCGTGCTCCCAGTGCTGTGCAAGAAGGTGTAGTACCTCGTCGCTCGCAGCCTCGAAATCATCGACAAGCAAAACAGTGTCAGCTGGAATGCCTGTTGGTAGGGGCTCGTCGTCGCGGCAGAAGATTGTGACGTGTGCGCGGCCTGCCTCGCTGAGAGTCGATGCCACTTCTTCGAGCGCGTGTGTGCGGCCCGAAGCGCTGGGGCCCGCGGCGAGGATCCCGCCGGGCTGCTCAAGCTGAATACCGAGATACGCGACGAGCGCGGCGCGCGTCTTGATGCTCTTGTTTGGCATGCTGCCCCCTGTTGACTAGGTACGCGTGTCTTGTACGGAGGTCAGCTTAGCTGAGTGCGTGCGTTGAATCTGGGGCTTTGCTCGAAGACGGCTTGGGATGTGTGCGTATTTGATCGGTAGTTGTGCGTAGTCACCCGCGCACTTTTGGGTTCACGTGTGCGTAGTGGGGTGGTAGTCCTTTCGCCTGTACGTAGAGAAGCTACAGATGTCAGTTGGTACGCAGATTGGTGGAGTGGGTGTAAATATTCCCCTACTCTTCGACACGGCGAGCGCGCACCCGTGCGGTGCGCTACGCAGACCGTTCCTCGCGGCAACTCATTTTCAATGAGTGCGGCCGTGCACCCGTCCTAGAAATCTGGGGGAATCAGATTGCATACCGAAACACAGGCGAAGCGGCTACGCCGCGGCGTGACGAAGGGGCTCACCCTCGGCACGGCCGCAGCGACAGCAATTGCATCGCTCATGCTCGCGCCCGCGGCAAACGCCGCAGACGTGACGCTCGATAACTCGAAGGCACCCTCGGCGGCACACGGCCAGGCGCTCGCGCTTGACGGGCTGGGCTTGCCGCTCCTGGGCGCAGCCGGCTCAACAAGCGAGTTTGGCGGCCAGCAGGGAGGCCTTTCTGGTCTTGACCTGTCAGTGCTCGGGCAAGAGATTGAGCTCGGCACGATTACGCTGCCGCTGCTGAAGGACCCGAACAACCCCAACAGCAATGGCCTCCTTGAGCTTGGTGATGCGAGCCTGTTGCGCGGCTATTCGGCTGCGAGCAAGAAGACGAGCGCAGTGGCTTCGTCTGGTTTGATCACCGATGAGGGTGCGCTGAACCTTGCGGGTGCCCCCAATGACGAGCTGAACGCTGCACGCGTTGACCTGACGGCGCTGCTCGACCAGCTGGGTCTTTCGGGTATTACCGACGGGATCATTGATGAGCTGAGCCTTGAGCTTGGTGCCGCGAGTGCGCGCGTCGAGAAGACCGACGAGAAGCTCTCCTCGCAGTACACGGTGGCGGGGCTTGAAGCCAACGTGGGCGCACCGCTCGTGGGCGGCGTGACCGACGGGCTCGACGGTGTCGTGAGCGCGCTCGGTGGCACGCTGAACGGTCTCGTGGGCAAGGGTGGCGTCGTTGACGGTGTGCTTGGCTCGCTGACGAAGGTCATCAACAGCATCAACATTCTGGGCATTGCAAAGCTCAAGTCGACTGGTATTGAGGCACAGGTCCATGGTCTCGACACGCTGGTGGACAACGTGCTCGACGAGCTGATTCGCACACCGCTGAGCAACAAGGATGGGTCGGTAAACGTCGACCTGCAGGCCGGCACGGTCTCGCTCGACCTCGCGGCTCTTGCCATGTCGGGCAACGGTTACGAAAACCTCAATGACCTGCCCGCGAACACGAGCCTGCTCAACGATAAGACCGTCACGGCGATCACCAACGGTGTTACCGAGGCGCTCCTGGGCGACGGCAATGCAAACTCGCTCGTGAACAAGCTCACCGCGATCCTCACTGATCACCTGTGGAACTCGGTGACGCTCAACATCAACATCAATGTTCAGGCATCGCTGCTGTTTGGCTTGCTGAATGTCGTGAAGGCTGACGTTGGAATCAACGGTTCGCTGGCTGAGTTCGCTGGCTACGATGGCCAGAAGTTGAAGGACGAGAACATTGAGATTGGTGCTGATCTGCTCGGCATTAAGCTCGGCGCGCTTGTCGATCCGATCGTAGGTGGGCTGCTCGAAGCTCTCGTGAACAACCTTGCAGGCCCGCTGCTCACCACCGTGACCAAGGACGTCATCGGTCAGGTACAGCCCCTCGTGTCAGGCCTCGTGTCAGGCCTCACTACGCCGCTGCTGCAGACCCTCGAACCCGTGCTCACCCAGGTGGCCACGGTGACGATTAACGATCAGCCCGCACAGGGCGATCTGGGTGCTGGCAGTCACACGACGAACGCACTCGCTGTGAAGGTTCTTCCCGCTCTCGGTAAGAACGCGGTCACCCTCGAGCTCGGCAACGCGAGCGTGAAGGCAGCCGACATTGTGACCTCGCTGACGGTGAGCCCCAACCCTGTAAAGCAGGGTGGCAAGGTCACTGTTAAGGGTGACGGCTACGGTGCGACTGAAAACGTAACACTCAAGTCGGCGCTTGGCGCAGACAAGACCATTAAGACCAACGCGAGCGGCGCATTCACCGCTGAGTGGGCTGTGCCCGCGAAGCAGGCTGTTGGCTCCGTGAAGTTCACGGCTACCGGCGTGACCAGCAAGCGCACCGCTACTGCAACCGTCAAGGTTGAGGCAGCGGGCACCGGCGCAAACGCCGGTGCGAACAGCAACGCGGGGGCGAGTGCGAAGGCTGATGCGAACGCGAATGCGTCGGCGTCGGCTTCGGCTGCTGCTGATGGGCAGGCGACGGCGGCGGCTCAGGCGGCGGCTCAGGCTGATGCGTCGTCGAAGGCGTCTGCGAAGGCGTCGGCGAACGCTCAGGCTGCGGCGAAGGCGGCGGCGAACCAGAACGCGTCGACGAATGCTTCGTCGAAGGCTGAGGCTGCGGCGAAGGCGTCGGCTCAGGCGGCGGCGAACTCGAAGAACGATTCGGATTCGGCTGCTGAGGGTACGGCTGCGGCGAATTCGAATGCGGGCGCGGCAGCGAAGGCGGCGGCGAACCAGAACGCGTCGACGAATGCTTCGTCGAAGGCTTCGGCGAACTCGAATGCCTCGGCGAGCTCGAAGGCTGATGCGAACGCGAACGCGTCGGCTTCGGCGGCGGCTGACTCGAAGGCGAACGCGGCGGCGAAGGCTGCAGCGATGGCTGATAACTCGTCGGACGCTTCGGCGAAGGCGACGGCGAAGGCGACGGCGACTGCGCAGGCGGCGGCTCAGGCGGCGGCGAAGGCTGCGGCGAAGGCGCAGGCTTCGACGAACGCTTCGACCAAGGCTCAGGCTTCGGCTCAGGCGGCGGCGCAGGCGGCAGCGCACTCGAAGGCTGATTCTGATTCGGCTGCGTCGGGTACGGCTCAGCAGTCGGCGACTGCTCAGGCTGCGGCAGCTGTTGCCGCGAATGCGAGCGCGTCGAGTGATGCTTCGGGTACGCCGGTTCCGCCGACGGCCGCGAAGTGTGATGTGACGAAGCCGCGTGCGAAGTCACCGTTCCTGGATGTGGCGACGGGTTACAAGTTCTACCCCGAGATTGATTGGATGCACTGCACCAAGCTGTCGACGGGTTGGAAGGTTTCGGGTGGTCATGAGTACCGCGCGAGCGCGGATATGACGCGTGAGGCGATGGCGGCGTTCATCTTCCGTATGCAGGCGCCGAAGAACTACAAGGCTCCGAAGAAGTCGCTGTTCAAGGACGTGAAGACGAACCACAAGTTCTACCGCGAGATCATGTGGATGAAGGAGTCGGGTATCTCGACGGGTTACGCTGACGGCACGTACCGCCCCGGTTCGAAGCTTGATCGTGATGCGATGGCGGCGTTCATTTTCCGTATCAATGCGCCGCGTAACTACGCTCCGAAGACGCAGAGCTTCTCTGACGTCGATAAGAACACGAAGTTCTACAAGGAGATCGAGTGGATGGGTACTGAGGGTCTGTCGAAGGGGTACTGGACTGCTGCTGGTCCTGAGTACCGTCCGAAGAATGGTCTGAGCCGTGAGGCGATGGCGGCGTTCCTCCAGCGTCTGGTTGACGAGTACTGGGTGGGCGTGATCCCGGGCGTCAAGAAGTAACCACTAAGCGCGCAAGCGCAATGAAAGCGGACTCTGAGGGTGTTCCTCAGGGTCCGCTTTTCCACGGTTAAGAACCGACATAGTTTTTCAACAGGTGAAAGTTAGGAAGATCAAGGTATGCGCCTAAATAGGCCAGATGGATCAGCACACGCACGAGGTACGGCATTTCGCCGGGGAGCGACCCAAGCACTTTCTGCCTGCGCGGTGGTCGCGCTGACGCTCGGCATGGGCGTAGCTGGAGCACAAGCCGTGGTTTCGCCGGGCATGCCGGTTTCGGCTGTAGCACCGGACGCAGCCTCGCCGATTGTGGCGGACGGTATCGCATCGGGGCAGATCGCTTCGAGTAATGACATCGTGAGCGTATCTAAGGGCAAGTACGTTATTGCCGGTCACGTTTGGAACGCGGGAGTCTCGACGCCTTCGACCGTTACGAACGACAAGACCGCAGTGCCAGAAGGCACGAGCGTCTTCGTTCAGTGGCAGGATAAAGACGGGTCAGTTTCGCCCATCTACACGGCAAAGACATCTGACCAGTTGTCTGGTGCAATGGGAGGCCCGGGCGCTTTCGCATTCAAGCTGCCGAGCTGGACCGACGCGTTTGGTAAGAACCACTACTTCACTGCAGATGCCAAGCAGCAGTACCGCTTGTGGGTTGAACCGATCACAAACCCTGCAACGGGTGGAGAACTCACCGCTATGCGCGTGGCTGATGGCATGACGCCATACCGGTTCGTGAAGGTCTCAAGTGGTGACGGCGCACTTGGCGCGGTTACGATCGCTGGCACGAATGTGCGCAACACTGGTGTGTTCCTCTACGAGAAGCCTCAGGCTCACATGCAGAGTGCGAACACGGTGGTTGATGACGCTGGCCCCGTAGCGCATCCCTCAGTGCAGACTGATGAAAAATATACCGTTTCGGGTACGGTCTGGCTCGAGACCGGTGCTGGTGATCGCAGCAATGTGGCTACCGGCCCTAACCAGAACCTGTCGCTCGGTGACGTGCCGGCCGCTGGCTACACGGTGTATGTGTCAATGCTGAACCGTGAGGGAGCTGCGGCGAACAAGGCGATCAAGGATCTTGATCGCAACGCACGTGCCGCGGCGACCAAGGAGATGCTTGTCGCGAATCCCGGTTACGTGGCGAAGACAGTGGCCGCTGTGACCGATGCCGAGGGTAACTACACAGCACGCGTCGGCGAAGGCTTCTGGGACTACGACAACATGTACACGTGGGTGGCTGACCCCGCGGGGAACATTGTCTCGAGCTACAGCTCATCGACTTTCCCCGCTTTTGGCAAGTACAACTCGACCCCGCTGTGGACGCCGCAGACGGTGCCGGCGCTCAACCCGGCGCTGCTTAACGTATACAACCGTAACCACGCTGTTGTGCCATTCGAGAACGCTAACATCGACGTCACAAACTTTGATGCGGTTGCTTCACCTGCGAGCCCGGGCGACACGGCCACGCTTGCACTGTCGGGCAACCTCACGCCCCTCGAGACCGTCGTGACCTGGCGTGATGCTGCGGGCAGCACCCTTGAGACCTGTGCGCCCATCACGTCGGCGCAGGACGTAGCGGCGTGCACGCTCACGGTGCCGAAGGATCTTGAAAAGGACGAAATGTACACCGCGACGCTGTGGGCCGGAGACATTCCGGTGAGCGCGGATTCATTCGCGGCTCGCGTTGATGGCGGCAACACGGGCGCTGATGCGAACGCGGGGGCGAACAGTAACGCGAATGCGTCGGCGTCGGCTTCGGCTGCTGCTGATGGGCAGGCGACGGCGGCGGCTCAGGCGGCGGCTCAGGCTGATGCGTCGTCGAAGGCGTCTGCGAAGGCGTCGGCGAACGCTCAGGCTGCGGCGAAGGCGGCGGCGAACCAGAACGCGTCGACGAATGCTTCGTCGAAGGCTGAGGCTGCGGCGAAGGCGTCGGCTCAGGCGGCGGCGAACTCGAAGAACGATTCGGATTCGGCTGCTGAGGGTACGGCTGCGGCGAATTCGAATGCGGGCGCGGCAGCGAAGGCGGCGGCGAACCAGAACGCGTCGACGAATGCTTCGTCGAAGGCTTCGGCGAACTCGAATGCCTCGGCGAGCTCGAAGGCTGATGCGAACGCGAACGCGTCGGCTTCGGCGGCGGCTGACTCGAAGGCGAACGCGGCGGCGAAGGCTGCAGCGATGGCTGATAACTCGTCGGACGCTTCGGCGAAGGCGACGGCGAAGGCGACGGCGACTGCGCAGGCGGCGGCTCAGGCGGCGGCGAAGGCTGCGGCGAAGGCGCAGGCTTCGACGAACGCTTCGACCAAGGCTCAGGCTTCGGCTCAGGCGGCGGCGCAGGCGGCAGCGCACTCGAAGGCTGATTCTGATTCGGCTGCGTCGGGTACGGCTCAGCAGTCGGCGACTGCTCAGGCTGCGGCAGCTGTTGCCGCGAATGCGAGCGCGTCGAGTGATGCTTCGGGTACGCCGGTTCCGCCGACGGCCGCGAAGTGTGATGTGACGAAGCCGCGTGCGAAGTCACCGTTCCTGGATGTGGCGACGGGTTACAAGTTCTACCCCGAGATTGATTGGATGCACTGCACCAAGCTGTCGACGGGTTGGAAGGTTTCGGGTGGTCATGAGTACCGCGCGAGCGCGGATATGACGCGTGAGGCGATGGCGGCGTTCATCTTCCGTATGCAGGCGCCGAAGAACTACAAGGCTCCGAAGAAGTCGCTGTTCAAGGACGTGAAGACGAACCACAAGTTCTACCGCGAGATCATGTGGATGAAGGAGTCGGGTATCTCGACGGGTTACGCTGACGGCACGTACCGCCCCGGTTCGAAGCTTGATCGTGATGCGATGGCGGCGTTCATTTTCCGTATCAATGCGCCGCGTAACTACGCTCCGAAGACGCAGAGCTTCTCTGACGTCGATAAGAACACGAAGTTCTACAAGGAGATCGAGTGGATGGGTACTGAGGGTCTGTCGAAGGGGTACTGGACTGCTGCTGGTCCTGAGTACCGTCCGAAGAATGGTCTGAGCCGTGAGGCGATGGCGGCGTTCCTCCAGCGTCTGGTTGACGAGTACTGGGTGGGCGTGATCCCGGGCGTCAAAAAGTAACCACTAGCAAGTAAAACCACTGCGGCCGGTTACACCCTTTGGGGTGTGACCGGCCGCAGTTAGTAATGTGCCGAATTTATTGTCGACAAAGTTTCTCAGGCTGCATCGAGGCGGCGCACATGGGGCAGACCCGCGGTACGTTCCATTGCAAGATCGTGCGCGGTCTGCATGGCCAGCCAGACTCGAGCGCTACCTGCGCCAGCCGCTTCAAGCCGCACCGCGAGATTTGAAGAGACTCGAGCATGCTCGTGGAGCACACGGCTGAGGGTCACGCGCGAGACTCCCAGCCGGGCGGATGCTTCACTGACTGTGAGATTGAGCTCCGATAGTACGTCCTCTCGAAGGACTGCGCCGGGGTGCACCGGATTTTGCATCACCATGTCTTTTCACCTCAGTGGTAGTCGCGATAGTCGACGAGTTCTACGTCTTGGCCAATAAATCTGAATGTTACGCGCCAGTTCCCATTGACCCGCGTGGACCAGTGCCCAGTTTGGTCCCCTTTGAGCTCATGTAATCGAAAGCCTGGAATGTCGACATCGGCAGGGGCGTGTGCGACATCGAGCACTGACAGAATGCGCGTAAGTTTTGGTACATGATCGCCCTGTACCCCCTTCTTTGAGCCAGTGAGGTAAAGCTGTTCTAGCCCTTTGTGTCGAAAGCTGACGATCATGCCTCATTGTATCGCGTAACGATACACGGGTCTAGGGGGCGGTGTGAATAACATTCTTTGGTGTCCTCCTGACGCAGCTCTGGTGCAGGTTCCACTGCAGTGCCATGATGAGGGCGTGAGCACTCCAATCGAGGACTACGCGCTACTGAGTAACTGCCGCACGGCTGCGCTCGTTTCGAAAACCGGCAGTATTGACTGGTTGTGTCTACCCCGACTCGATTCGCCGTCGGTTCTGGGCAGCCTCGTGGGCGGGCCCGATGACGGACGATGGTGCGTCGCACCGAGGGATCCGGAAGCGAATGCAACACGCGCGTACGCGGGCGGCACCTTCGCCCTCGTGACTCGGTGGGAGACTGCGGGCGGGGTGGCCGAGGTGCACGACGTGATGCCCGTGGCGCAGCACGCGCACACCGGGCAAGACCGCGTCGATGTGGTGCGCCGGGTCGTGGGCGTGACTGGCAGTGTCGCGTTCGACGTCGATGTGCGGCTGCGGTTTGACTACGCGCGGGCGATGCCGTGGGTGCGGCAGGTTGGCAGCCGTGATGCGCCCGCGGTACTCGCGATGGCGGGCCCCGACGCGGTGCTCTTGCGCGGCATGCCGCTCGAAGCGGCAGACCATCGGCACGCGGGCAGCTTCACGATTGAGGCGGGCGAGGTGCGCGACCTCACGCTCACCTGGTTTCCGTCATTTCGCGAGCTGCCCGAGCCGCTCGATGTTGCCCAGACGCTCGCGCACACCGCGCGCTGGTGGCAGGACTGGGCAGATCGCATCGAGTGCTTCAGCGGGTACGAGCGCGAGGTGACCCGCTCACTGCTCGTGCTGCGTGCGCTCACAAATCACAACACGGGTGGCATCGCCGCGGCTGCGACCACGTCGCTGCCCGAGGATTTTGGGGGCGAGCGCAACTGGGACTACCGGTTTGTGTGGCTGCGCGATGCGGCCCTCACGCTCGAGGCGCTGCTCGCCCACGGTTTCGTTGATGTTGCTGAGCACTGGCGCACCTGGTTGCTGCGCGCGGTCGCGGGTGACCCCGCCGACCTGCAGATTATGTACGGCATCGCGGGGGAGCGCAACGTGTTCGAGCACGAGCTGCACCACCTTGCGGGCTACGCGGGGTCGCGGCCCGTGCGCATCGGCAACGGAGCTGCGCTGCAGTACCAGGCCGATGTAGTGGGAGAAGTGCTTGTCGCCCTGTCAGCCGCTCGGCAGGCTGGGCTCAAGGAATCTGAGTTCTCGTGGGCGCTTGAGCGGCACCTTGTGCAGTACGCGGCCGCTCAGATCGACCGGCCCGACAACGGTATCTGGGAGATTCGCGGCGCCCCGCAGCACTTTACGCACTCGCGGGTCATGATGTGGGCTACGTTCGATCGCGCGGTGCGGGCGGTCGAAGAGCATGGAATGCCGGATCCGCACGGCGAAGTCGACCACTGGCGCCGTCTGCGTAACCGCGTTTGCGCCGAGATCGATGCGCACGGGGTCGCTGCAGGCGGATACTTTACGCAGTACTACGGGAACGATGAAGTCGACGCTTCACTGTTGCTGCTGCCGCAAGTGGGCTATTGTACGGCCGATGACCCGCGCATGCTGGCAACGGTGGAGCGCATTGAGCAGACCCTCATGCGTGACGGTCTCGTGCTGCGCTACCGCACCGCCGCAGGGGTCGACGGACTGAGCGGCGACGAACACCCGTTTTTGGCGTGTTCGTTCTGGCTTGTGGAGCAATACGCGGGCAGCGGCCGCGAAGTTGAAGCGCGTGCGTTGATGGATCGGTTGTGTTCGTTTGCCAACGACGTGGGCTTGCTGTCAGAAGAGTACGACCCCGTGAATGCGCGCGCCGTGGGAAACATGCCGCAGGCGTTCTCGCACCTGTCACTCGTGCGCGCGGCAGACGCGCTCGAGCGCCACGCAACCCCTGCGCGGTAAAATTCCTGGTGACACCCATGTATCGTTTTGCTACGCTCGGGGCATGGCTGCAATCTCTCATCCCGTCAGAATTGATTCTGCACTGTATGAAGCTGCGAAATCTGCGGGCTTGACTAACAGTCGCAGCGCCGCCCAGCAGGTAATGCACTGGATTCGTATTGGTCGCGAACTTGAGAATGCTCCTACTACCCGTGCCGCAGACATTCGACGAGTCCTTGCTGGAGATGGCGGGCTCAGCTACGACGCCCTGAACCCACTTGACCAGGCCGTCGTGAGGGCCGAGTGGGAGACGCGTGCAGAGGGGGCACGCGGCAAACTTAACTTCGCAGAAGAGTTTTCCCAGCGGGGACTCTCATTCAGCGAAGCAGACGAGCAAGGCAACGTGGTTACGCATCACTCGGAGCAGCCAAAGTAGCGCCACAACATGTCAGACATGCACATACTCGCTGGCCCCAATGGGGCTGGCAAAAGTACATACGTGGAGCGTGTGCTGGGCCCGACAATGGGTCTCCCATTTGTTAACGCAGACAACATCGCGCGAGAGCAGCGACCAGAATCTCCAGAGGCATTCTCGTATGAGGCTGCGCAGATCGCAGCCGCGGTTCGTCACCACTACTTTCAAGAGCGCCGGTCATTCATCACAGAGACGGTGTTTAGCCATGTCAGCAAGCGTGATTTAGTGGCTGAGGCTGTCGCCCACTCCACCACCTTTCTCGACAACAGTTCAGCGGCGCATCCGTTTAGAGCGGTCGCTGAACTGAGCCAGGGCCATTTGCTCTACGAACCCGCGTGGCCCGTTTGGACACACGTCGACATTGCCTCACGCTGGCCCGGCTAAAGACGCGCTCGAGCGCCACGCAACCCCTGCGCGGTAATGTTCGATCTTGTGCGAACGGCGTGGGCCTCATACGATGTGGCACATGGCAGCCCCAGATCTTGGCCCCGAGCGGCGCGAACGCATCCTGCAACGAGTGACCGATCGCGGCACCGTGCGCGTGAGTTCCCTGGCCTCCGAGCTCGACGTGTCGCTCATGACCGTACGGCGAGACATCACGATCCTCGCAGACGAGGGGCGGCTTGAGCGCATTCATGGCGGTGCCAGGCTGCGCGGCGGCCATGTTGCCGAGGAGCCGCTACCGAGCGTGAAGGGGCTCATGAGCCCGGCCGCGAAGCAGGCGATCGCCGCGCTTGCTGCGAGGCAGATTCAGCCCGGTGAAGTGATCGGCATCGGAGCTGGCACAACATCGCTGGCGTTCGCTGAGTATGCCGCGCGCATTCCAGACCTCACCGTCGCCACGAACTCCGTGCCGGTCGCGCAAATACTGTGGGCCCACGGCAGCACCCGCGTTATTCTCACCGGCGGTGAAGCGACGCCGTCGCAGGCGCTTGTGGGACCCATCGCGCTGCAATCACTGCAGCCGCTGCACCTCGACACCGTTGTGCTCGGTACGCACGGCATCGACCTCGAAGCGGGCTGCACCACCCCGAACCTGCTTGAAGCGCAGATGAACGAGGAACTGCTGTCGCGCGCCAGGCGCAGCGTCGTGCTCGCCGACGCCGAAAAATGGGGCGTCGTGGGGCTGACGACTTTTGTGCGGCTCGCTGACCTCGATGTGCTCGTCACCGATGACGGCCTGCCGCGGCAGGCGCGCGAAGCGCTCGTGGAGGCCGGTGTTGAGCTGCTCATTGCTGAGGCGGCCGGATCCGGCGCTTGAAAAATGACGGTCGTGCGCAAAGCAATGATTGATAGATCGCGCTAATGTAACAATTGCGAACAAAAGCAACATGCAAACAACAGTTTTGTGACACAATGCGATGCATGAGCCCACGGGTTCTCGTTTTGCACAGCTTGGCTATTCAAAGGAGAAGAGATGCTTAATCGAAAGAAGCGTTGGGGCGTAGGCCTCGCGATGCTCGCGGTCACGGCCCTCGTCGGCTGCTCGGGCGGCGGCTCAGGCGATGCAGGCGGCGACGCAGCGTCGACCAAGGACGTTGAGGTGTTCACCTGGTGGGCGCAGGGCTCAGAGAAGGCCGGCCTCGAAGCACTCGAGGGCGTTTTTGCTGAGCAGCACCCCGACTACACGTTCGTCAACGGCTCGGTCGCTGGCGGCGCTGGCTCAGCCGCAAAGGATCTGCTGCAGAGCCGCCTGCAGACGAAGAACCCGCCGGACTCGTTCCAGGCACACGCTGGCGCCGAGCTCACTGACTACATCTCGGCCGGTCAGCTCGAAGACGTGTCAGACCTGTACGACGAGTATGGGCTGAAGGACGCGTTCCCCGCCGACCTCGTCGACCTGCTCACCGTAGACGGCAAGATTTACTCGGTGCCGTCAAACATTCACCGTTCGAACGTCGTATGGGCAAACACCGAGGTGCTCGAAGCCGCAGGCGTCGACGCAAGCACCCCGCCCGCAGACTTCGACGCGTGGGTGGAGGACCTCGAGAAGATTAAGGCTGCAGGCCAGACCCCGCTCTCGGTCGCGCAGACCTGGACCCAGGTGAACCTGCTCGAGGCCGTGCTCATGTCGAGCCTGGGCGCAGACACGTACAACGGTCTCTTCGACGGCTCGACCGACTGGTCGGGTGCCGAGGTGAAGGGCGCGCTCGAGCACTTCGAGACGCTCATGGACTTCACCAACACCGACCGTGACGGGCTCGACTGGCCCGAGGCGACCCAGCTGGTCATTGACGGCAAGGCCGCCTACAACGTCATGGGCGACTGGGCGGTTGCAGCGTTCCAGCAGGCAGATAAGAAGGACGGCGAAGACTTCACCTACTTCGAGATCCCCGCAGACAAGGGCAACAGCGACAAGATCTTCGGCTTCTTGGCCGACTCGTTCACGCTGCCCGTGGGCGCGAAGAACCCCGACGGCGCGAAGGCGTGGCTCGAGACGATCAGCTCGGTCGAGGGCCAGGAAGCGTTTAACCTCGCAAAGGGTTCGATCCCGGCTCGCACCGACGCCGATAACTCGAAGTTCCCCGCCTACCAGCAGACGGCGCTGAAGTCGTTCGCTGACGACAAGATTGCCCCCTCGATCGCGCACGGCGCTGCCGTGCCGGTCGCCTGGTTGAACGCGATCTCTGACGCAACGAGCCAGTACACCTCGGGTGCTACTGACATCGCCGGCTACCAGACGGCGCTCGCCGAGGCAGCGGCGAAGTACACGAAGTAACCGTGACAGGTTCGGCCCCACCTACTCGGGTGGGGCCGAACCGTTTCATCACCGGCCCCAGAAGGAACTCTCATGCGAAAATATGCAGCCCCGCTGCTGATGGTCGCGCCGTCGCTGATTCTGGTGGGTGTGTTTGTCTACATTCTCATCGGCCAGAACTTTTGGACGTCACTGACCGACAATCACACGGCCGCGCAGGCCAACGGTGTGCAACCCTCGAACTTTGTCGGGTTTGAAAACTACACCAACCTCCTCACCGATAAGGCGTTTCAGCACTCGCTGATCAACCTTGCGCTCTTCACTGTCGTGTTTCTTGCGGGCGCGATGATCGTGGGATTCGTGTGGGCATGGATCCTCGAGCGCCCCATCAAGGGCGGCGGGTTCTTTCAGACCGTGTACCTCTTTCCCATGGCCGTGTCGTTTGTCGCATCGGGTGTGGTGTGGCGGTGGCTGCTGAACTCCAATGAGGGAGAAGACGCGAGCGGCCTCAACCGACTGTTTCAGATGGTCGGACTCGACTTTCTGCAGAACCCGTGGTGGAACAACGTTACGTTCGGCATCATGGCGATCGCGTTGCCCGCGGTGTGGCAGCTATCGGGCTATGTCATGGCCCTCTTTCTTGCGGGCTTTCGCGGGGTGCCCGTCGAACTGCGCGAAGCTGCGCGTGTCGACGGCGCGAGCGAGTGGCAGGTCTACCGCCACGTTATCTTCCCCGAGCTCACTCCCGTCGTGATGAGCGCGCTCGTGATCATCGGCCACATGTCACTCAAGTCGTTCGACCTGATCATGTCGATCTCGAACCCGTCGAACTACCAGACCAAGATTCCTGCGGTCGACATGTTCGTCTTCAAGTCGAGCTTCGACTACGCCAACGCGGCAGCGGTCGGCATGATTCTGCTCGTTATCGTCGCGATTCTCATCGTGCCCTACCTCATTCACCAGCACAGGGAGCGCAAGTCATGACCGCCACCGAAGCGATCGCCACAGGCGGGGCCGGCGCGAAGCGCGCCAAGAACGCGAACGGCGCGACAGGCAACCCGGGCAAACCGAGTAAGCGTGATGAGTCGGGTACCGCCCGCACCGTGCGTTACGGGCTGCTTCTCGTGGGCATGATCTTCGTCTTCATTCCCGTCTACGTGCTCGTCATCACGAGCTTTAAGGGCATCGGTGACGCGACGGCAGACAACGCCTGGTTCTTGCCCACAAACTGGACCCTCGAAAACTGGCAGCAGGCGTTCAACGAGCTCGGCCCCTCGATGGGCCGCACGCTCTCGATGGTGATCCCGTCGACGCTCATCTCTGCGGTGCTCGGCTGTCTCAACGGCTTCGTGCTCTCACGCTGGCGGTTTCCCGGCGCCGACCTCGTGTTCACGCTCATCTTGTTCGGCATGTTTTTGCCGTACCAGGCGGTTATTATTCCGCTCGTCAACATGATGATCGGGCTGAGCGTGCCCAGTGGCATTCCCGCCCTGATCGTGTTGCACATCGTCTACGGCATTCCGATCACGACGCTCATCTTCAGAAACTACTTCGAGAGCGTGCCGCACGAGCTCATGGAAGCCGCCAAGGTCGACGGCGCGGGCATGCTGCGCACGTTCTGGTCGGTGGCACTGCCGATCGCGACCCCCGGCTTTGTCGTGGTGATCATCTGGCAGTTCACGGCCGCGTGGAACGATTTTCTGTTCGCCGTGTTCTTCTCGGCACCGGTCAACGGCCCCGTGACTCTCGCGTTGAACAACCTGGCGAACGGCGCGATTCTCACGAACTACGGCATCTCGATGGCCGGTGCTCTGCTCGCATCGCTGCCCACCGTGATCGTCTACGTGATCCTGTCGAAGTACTTCATCGCGGGCCTCATGTCGGGCTCGGTCAAGGGCTGACATAACGGTGCCCGGCATCTGTTGTACCCCGGGCATCCAAAAAAATATGCGCGACTATTTCCGTCTAACCGCGAGTCATAAGCGGAAGTAGTCGCGCATATTTTCGGATACGGGGTCGGCGGGGTCGACCAGGTTGGGGGCGGCCTGGTGAGAAGTCGTCGCCAAATCTACCCCGCACCTCACCCAAAAGGATGACGAGAAGACCACCCGAGTGCCCGATGCCGTGCGCGGCCCGCGCTGGTGAGCTAGAAGCATGGCTCAAACTCAACAATTTGGCGCGGTCGCACACGCGCTCACCTCGAAGCGCGGCGCACGCGTTTCACTCGTGGCGGTGCTCGCCGTGATCATCGCACTCTTCGGGCTGCTCTCGGGAGTCGAAGCCCCAGGCGGCAACGCGCAAGCCCCCGCAGACTCTGAATCGGCGCGCGCCGCCCAGCTGCTCGACACGTTTCCTAACGCAGACGTGCAACCGGTGCTCGTCGTCGCGACGCGCACCGACGGTGGCGAGCTCACCGCTCACGATCAGTCGGCGCTCGAAGCGCTCACACCGCGCCTCGAAGAAACCGTGGCGCGGCACGGCACCGATCCGGCACGAAAAGACGCGCTCAAAGCGACCGGGCCGATCATGAGCGAAGACGGGGCCGCAGGCATTCTCGTCGTGCCGCTCGAGACAGGCGAGAGTAACACCGAGACGGCGGCCACGATCGGCGAGCTGCGCGACGCGCTCGCCGAGAGCGGACCTGCGGGGCTCGACCTCGAGGTGACGGGCGGCCCCGCGTTTGGGGCCGACGTGGCCGCGTCATTCGAGGGCGCCGACTTCACGCTGCTCGCGGTGACGATCTTGATCGTCGCGATCTTGCTCATCGCGACCTACCGCTCGCCCGTGCTGTGGCTGATTCCGCTCGTTGTCGTCGCGCTCGCAGATCGGCTCGCGAGCCTCGCGACCGCCGCCGCGGGTAACGCGCTCGAGCTGCAGTTCGACGCCGGCATCATCAGCGTGCTCGTGTTCGGTGCGGGCACGAACTACGCCCTGCTGCTCATCTCGCGCTACCGCGAAGAGCTCACCCGCAGTGATGATCACCGCGTGGCGCTCGCGGCCGCGTGGCGCGGCACCGCCCCCGCCATTCTCGCGTCGAACGTGACCGTCGTGCTGTCGCTCGCGACGCTCGTGTTCGCGGTGATTCCAGGCACGCGCGGCCTCGGCCTCTCGGCTGCCCTCGGCCTCGTGATCGCGCTCGTCGCGGTGCTCTTCGCCCTGCCCCCGCTGCTCGCGGTGTGTGGCCGCCGCGTGTTCTGGCCGTTCGTGCCGCGTCCCGGTGAAGCTGCGGGGCGGGGGAGCATCTGGCGCCGGATCGCTGACGCCGTCGTGCGCCGCCCCGTGCGTTCGCTCGTTGCAGGCGGGCTGCTGCTCGCGGTCATGGCGACGGGGCTCTTTGGTACGAGCGTGGGGCTGAACCAGGTCGACAAGTTTCGTGTGCAGGCCGAGTCGGCGACCGGGCTTGAAACGCTCGCGGAGCACTTTCCGGCCGGCGAAGCACAACCCACACTGATCGTGACGAACTCGGCGCAGGCGGGCGCCGTGATTGACGCCGTGAACACCGTCGATGGGGTGGTGCGGGCGCACCCCGCGGGCGAAACCGTGGTTGCTGCCGAAGCTGGTGCGGGCACAGCCAGTCTCACCAAGGTGATGGTCACGGGCGAGTACGCACCGGGCACCCCCGAGTCGCTCGCGCAGGTCGAACAGTTGCGCGAGGCGGTGCACGCCGTACCGGGGGCAGACGCCCTTGTAGGCGGCGGTGTAGCCACCGATGTTGATGCCCGTGCGGGCAACGCTCGCGACCTGATCGTCATCGCACCGCTCGTGCTGGGTGTGAGTTTCATCGTGCTGCTAGCGCTCTTGCGCTCGCTCGTGGCGCCCGTGCTGCTGCTCATTACGAACGTGGCGAGCGCCGCCGCCGCGATCGGCGCGGGGGCCTGGCTCAGCCGGGTCCTGTTCGACCAGCACGCGCTCGACCTACAGGTGCCGCTTCTCGCGTTCCTGTTTCTCGTGGCGCTCGGCATCGACTACACGATCTTTCTCGTGCATCGGGCCCGCGCCGAGGCGAGCGAACACGGAACCCGCGAAGGGATGGTGCGGGCCGTCACCCACACGGGCGCAGTCATCACGAGCGCCGGTATCGTGCTGGCAGCGGTCTTCGCGGCGCTCGGCGTGCTGCCGCTCGTCACACTCGGTCAGCTCGGCCTCATCGTGGGCGTCGGCGTGATCGTTGACACGCTCGTCGTGCGCACCGTCATCGTGCCCGCCATCTTTGGGCTGCTCGGTGACAAGATCTGGTGGCCGAGCAAGCCGGCCGCGCACCACACCGAGAAACCTCAGCGCACAGCGCGCAAGTAGCGCAGAATAGGAGCCATGACCATGGTGACGCAGCTGCCCGGAGCCCCTGGCGCCAGCCGCCTGGGCCCCGCCGCCGCGACAGCCCGAGCGATGCGCGTGGGGCAGCACGCCATCGCCGTGGGGCTCACCGCGATAGGTGTGGTGCGCGCCATCGGCGACGGCACCGACATCGCTGCAGCGCTCGCCGCCGGCATCGCGGTGCTCGCCTGGCACACGGCGGGCGCGCTGCTGCCCGCTCGTGCCCCGCGCGCGGTCACGATCTGGTGGTTGGTCGGTTTCGCTGCCGTGTGGGGTGCGGCGGTCGCGGTGTCGGCCGAGTTCGTGTGGCTCGCGTTCTTGCTGTGGCTGCTCGCGGGGCACCTGCTGCCCGGCTGGTGGGCACTCGCCTTCTCGGCGCTCGTGTACACGATCGTCGCCGTCGCCCCGGTGCTGCATCACGGTCACACCAGCTACGCCAACATCTTCGGCCCGCTCATCGGCGGCGTCTTTGCGCTCGGCATCTCGCGCGGATACCTGCAGCTCTTGCGCGACGCCGCCGAACGCGAGGCGCTCGTCGAATCACTCACCCAGGCCCGGCACGAAACCGAGCTGCTGCAAGACGAGCTCGCGCTTGCCCAGCGCCAGTCGGGTGCGATGGGTGAGCGCGCCCGCATCGCCCGTGACGTGCACGATACCGTCGCTCAGGGCCTCTCATCCATTCGGCTCATTGCGCACGCCGCCAGTTCTGTGTCGGTGCCGCGCGGGGAGACGCCACCCGGCCCGCTCGAGCAGATCGAACAGCTCGCGGGCGAGAGCCTTCGTGACGTGCGCCGGATCATTGCGGCGCTCACCCCGGCCGAGCTCGAAACGGGTGCGCTCGCGGGCGCGCTCGAGCGCATGATCGACCGGTTTGCACACGAGCACGGTACGGAAGCAGACGACACGGGTGGTGCTGCGGCCGGCACTGTAGGTGGCGCCGGGAGCCCGGCGGCGGCCGAACCTCAGGCCCGGCTACACGTCGACGAGGCGCTGCCGCAGCTGCCCGTCGACATCGAGGTGGCGCTCTTGCGCGTCGCGCAATCGGCGCTGGCGAACGTGCGCCAGCACGCCCGGGCGGCCCGCGTTGACGTCACCCTGTCGGCCGCAGGCGGTGAGGTACGCCTCGACGTGCGCGACGACGGGGTGGGTTTTGATCCGGAGCTTGAGCCAGCCCCGCGCGCCGGGGCAGCCTCGAGCTTTGGGCTGCGGTTAATGCGTGAGCGGCTGCGCGACCTGGGCGGCGGGCTCGACATCGAGAGCGCGCCGGGTGAGGGGTGCGCGATCAGTGCCTACCTGCCGCTGGGCGCAACACGAGAGGCGACAAAGGAGAACACTCAGTGAGTTACAGTGATGACGACCTCTGCGGCAACGTCGATGAGGGCACGATCACGGTGATCATCATCGACGATCACCCGGTGGTGCGCAGCGGGCTGCGGGCCGTACTCGAGGCCACCGGCCGCATCGTGGTGATCGCCGAGGCACCCACCGGCGAGATGGGCATCGAGATGGCCGAGCGACGCTGGCCAGACGTGGTGCTGTGCGACATGCGGCTGGGAGACGGCATCGACGGTATCGAGACCACGAGTCGGTTGCACGCGCTAGGCACGCCGCCCGCCGTGCTGATTCTGACCACGTTCGACCGCGACGCCGAGCTGCTCGGAGCGATTGAGGCGGGGGCGGCGGGGTACCTGCTCAAAGATTCGCCGCCCGAGCTGATCATCGAGGGTATTGAGCGCGCAGCCGACGGCGAGCTGTTTCTGCCGGGTGATCTCGCGGCGCGCGTGCTCAAGGGTATGCGGCAGGCCCGCCCCAAGCTGACCGAGCGCGAGCTCGAGGTGCTGCGCAAGGCCGCGACGGGCGCGACAAACCGCGAGATTGCGCGCGCCCTGTTCGTGTCTGAGGCGACCGTCAAAAGCCACATGTCACACATTTTTAGCAAGCTCGAGGTCGACAGCAGGTCGCGCGCCATACGCGTCGCCACAGACACCGGGCTCATTTAGCGCTGCGCGCCGAAGGATTAACTAACTTGTCATTCTGCGCGACGAAGGAGTCGCAGAATCCAGGGCCTGTGTTTCGGTGAAAAGTGTTTCGTGAAAGCTTTGGTGCAAATGTTGCGGTGTTTTGGCCTGGTTGCCCGCAACTTTTGTACCAAAGCTCGACCGCGCACGAGCCGTGTGATTGCCGGTCGCCAGCGACGGTGGGGGTTCGTGTGCCCCGCGAGTGAGCACGCCGTCCTCTCTCGTAGTAAACTTGTAAACATGGAGGGGCTGTCCGACCAGCTACGAGGAGGAATCATGAGTGACATCACCGAAATGATCGACCGAGCCGCGTCAGACGCCGAGAGGCATCAAGGCGGCCCGGGCAAGATTCGTGGCCAGCGACGAGCGGGAGCTGCGACCCCCGCCGTGCTCTCGGTGCGGCTCACCGCTGAGCAGCTCGCAGAACTGACTGCGCGCGCCGAGGCCGCAGGGCAGCCGACATCGGCCTACGCTCGCAGTATTTTGCTCAACGCGCTCGGAGCAGGCGAGAACGACGCGCTCGCGGCAAAGCTCGAAGCGGTACTGCGTCACACTCTCGCCCCCGAGATGCTCGCACGCGCTTCCTGAGAGTACCGGCCGAGCTGAGTGGCAGTCGAATAGGGCGGAGTACACTCGACCTCGTGAACTATCGAGAGCTGTATGCGCAGCGTCAGGAGGTTGTCGGCGAAGCACTGGCCGACAGCGATTGACGCACCTGCACCGGCCGCGCTTCGGGGAGACCCGGGTGCGGCTGATTTGGCATACTCATTCTCAAATTTTTAGGGAGCACGAAGCCTGGTCACGCGCGGGCTCGTGCTTCTGAAAGGTACACTCATGCAACCTTTGACAGAGCAGTTCATCCGTTCATCGTTCATCAATGCTTCGCGCCGTGAGGTGAAAGAACTCACGCTCCCAAGCGGGTTCACGAAGCTCACCGCACAAGCGTGGGCTGAGCTCGACTTCTTCGGCTGGCGCGACCCCAAGTTCACGCGCAGGGCCTACGTGCTGTTGCCGCAGCTCGACGGCGTCGAGGTTGGCGTTTGTCTTACGCAGACCGAGGGGGCTCCGCGTTTGCGCGCGATGTGCAATTGGTGTCAAGACGTGCGGCTGCCCAATGAGGTGGTGTTCTGGAGCGCGCGGCGCGTTGGCGATGCCGGCCGGCGGGGTAACACCGTCGGCACGCTCGCCTGCCGTGATTTTCAATGCTCACGAAATGTGCGCAATGATCCACCGCCAGCATACGAGGGCTACGACACCGCAGCTGCTCGCCTGCGCCGCATTGACACGTTGCAGGTGAAGGTGGCGGGATTCGCTGACATGCTCATCACGGGGCGTTAAACTTCGTGCTGTAGCCGGGGACCGCGTCGACTCACCGTTCACGCGGTTCCCGTCTTGCGTCGCTCATGCGAGCGCGGCCACTCACTGACGAGACGAGGTCACGATGACACCGCAAGATCAGCCCAGGCACGGGGCGCCCCAGGCGTCTAGTCCTACGTCTCCGCCTGTGCCCGCGCCCAGCCGGCGTGACTGGCTCGCGCTCGCGGTGCTCGCCACGGGGCTGGGCATGATCGTGCTCGACGGCACGATCGTGGGGGTCGCGCTGCCCGCGATCATCGCAGACATTCACCTCGACCTCACCGACGCGCAGTGGGTGAACAGCCTGTACGCGGTGCTGCTCGCGGCGCTCCTGCTGTCGACCGGCAAACTGTCTGACCGGCTGGGGCGCAAGCTGCTGTTTCTCATCGGCATTGTCGTGTTCGTGGGTGGCAGCGTACTCGCGGCTATGGCAGTCGCGGCCGCCCCGCTGATCGGGGCGCGCGCGGTGCAGGCGGTGGGCGCGGCGCTCATCATGCCGTCGACGCTGTCGACCGTCAACGCGACCTTTCGCGGCAAGTACCGCGCCGCAGCGTTCGGTGTGTGGGGCGCAGTCATCTCCGGGGCCGCCGCCGTCGGGCCGCTCGCGGGCGGCGCGCTCACGCAGTGGGGTTCGTGGCACTGGATCTTTCTCGTCAACATTCCCATCGGCGCGCTCGTGTTTCTCGCCGCGCTCTTCACCGTGCGCGAGACGAAGAGCGGCACCGACCGGCCCGGTATGGACGTCGACGGCGCGCTCCTGAGCGCGATCGGCTTCGGCGCGCTCGTGTTCGCGGTCATTGAGGGGCCGGATCTGGGCTGGTGGAAACCCGCCGCAGAGTTCAGCATGATGGGGTGGCAGTGGCCTAAGGGCGCGCTCGTGTCGATCGTGCCGTTTACGTTCGCGATCGCTGCGGTCGCGCTCACCCTGTTCGTGTTGTGGGAGCGACATCGCGAGCGGGTGCAACGTTCGGCGCTGCTCGACCTGGGCCTGTTTCGCTTTGGCACCTTTTCGTGGGGCAACCTGACGGCCGCGATGGTCGCCATTGGCGAGTTCACGATCGTGTTCGTGTTGCCGCTGTATCTCGTGAACGCGCTGGGTCTCGACGTGATGGGGGCCGGGCTTGTGCTGGCCGGCATGGCGGTGGGCGCGTTCATGTCGGGGGCTGCCGCCCGCCACGTCGCCGCCAAGTTTGGTGCGCCGGGCACGGTGCTCATTGGGCTCGCCCTCGAGGTGTTGGGCGTCGCCGTGCTCGCGTTTCTTTTGCGCCCCGACAGCGAGGGATGGGCCGTCGCGCTGCCGCTCGTGCTGTACGGGCTCGGCCTGGGGCTCGCGTCGGCGCAGTTGACGGGCACGGTGCTGCGCGACGTGCCCGTCGAGGTGTCGGGGCAGGGGTCTGCGACCCAGAGCACCGTGCGGCAGATCGGTTCGGCGCTCGGCACCGCCGTCGCGGGAGCCGCGCTGTCGGTGTCACTCGCGATTACGTTGCCGGCTGCGCTCTCGGGGGCGGGTTTGCCCGCCTCTCAGGCCGACCAGCTGGCGTCGGCCACGCGGCAGTCGGCGGGCACCACGATTTCGCAGCTGCGCTCCGAGGGCAGTGCGAGCAAGCTCGGCGAGCATACCGACGCGGTCGTGCACGCGCTCACCTCGGGTTTCACCGATGCGACGCGTGCCTCACTGCTCATCGGTCTGGTGTTCTTGGCGCTCGGCTTTGTGGGGGCGGTGCGGCTGCGCCGCGCGTCAAGGTAGCGCCCCTGGTGTTGCGTCCGGACCTTATGCGCCCTTCCGGTCGTCCTGCGCGACGTAGGAGTCGCAGGACCCAGGGGTTTGTGGATTCTGCGAGTCGCTTCGCTCCCGCAGAATGACGGCTTGTGGTCGTTCCCGCAGAATGACGGGTGTCGTGGCCGCGTGCAGCTAGGGGATCTGCTCTGAGGCCTGTGCCACGAGTGGCAAGATGCGGTTTCTGAAGTGGCTCGCCAGTGTGAGCCTCGTCGACACCCGCAAAATGCCGTCGGTGTTTGAGATCAGATCGAGCACGCGCATCTCGGGAATGTGCGGCTGCGCCGCGCGTCAAGGTAGCCCCGCTCGCATTGCGGGCATGGTGGGTGCGTTCGTAGTGCGGATTTCTCCTATGGGCAGTATCCTTATATTGGAGGTCTGCTGATGACGAAAAAGGTACTCACCGCAGTTGAGATTGCCGAGTCGTTTCGCTTCGGCAATGGTGCTCTCGCTGCTGCGGGACATGTCATATCCAGTGAGCAGGCGGATCGGGACCTACTGGATGCTTTATCGGGAGCGATAACGTTCGATGAGGCCGTCGAACGGGCAAAGGTTCGTGCCCTGAGTTGACCTGGGATTCATACGTTTATCCGGGAACAGACGTACTGAAGAACTTGCCAGGAATTCGTGACACCCTCCGGCTTCGCACATTTGAAGAGCAAGCGACACGACTGAGGATGGCTGAGGCGCTGTACTTACGTCCGGTTGAAGGTAACTACGATCGAGCGTACATGCAACGCTTACATGGGCAGATTTTTGCTGATGTGTTCGTGGGGGCGGTGCGGCTGCGCCGCGCGTCAAGGTAGCGCCCCTGGTGTTGCGTCGGGACCTTATGCGCCCTTCCGGTCGTCCTGCGCGACGTAGGAGTCGCAGGACCCAGGGGTTTGTGGATTCTGCGAGTCGCTTCGCTCCCGCAGAATGACGGCTTGTGGTCGCTCCCGCAGAATGACGGGTGTCGTGGCCGCGTGCGGCTAGGGAATCTGCTCTGAGGCCTGTGCCACGAGTGGCAAGATGCGGTTTCTGAAGTGGCTCGCCAGTGTGAGCCTCGTCGACACCCGCAAAATGCCGTCGGTGTTTGAGATCAGATCGAGCACGCGCTGCAGGTCAACGGTCGACCTCGACACGACGGTGGCCATCATGTCGAAGTCGCCCGTGATCGTGTCGAGCTCGAGCATTTCGGGAATGTGCGACAGACGCTCGGCGATTACATCGTGGTTGACAGTCTGCCGTACCTGAATGATGCAGTAGGTGCGCAGCGGGTAGCCGAGCGCCGCCGGATCAATCGTTGGCGCTTCAGACGTGATGACGCCGCGACTACGCAACTTGTCGAGCCTGCTTTGTGCGGTCGCGCGGGCGACGCCTAAGCGCCTGGCACACTCCACAATCGAGATCCCGGCCTCGGCGCTCAGAAGCTGAATCAGCCGAGCGTCCAATGAATCGATCTGCAATTCCACCTCGTTGTTTGCCACAGCCGTCCTCGTATGCAACCTCAATAGTATTCAGTCCGGTCGGGTTGTGCGAGGCTACGCGAGCAGCGCCCGGTCGTCGAGCTGGGCTCCCTTGATCTTGGCGAACTCCTCGAGCAGCAGCGGCACGGTGAGTTCCCGCTTCTCGGCAGCGTTCGCCTGAAACACGATGCGCCCCTCGTGCATCATGATGAGGCGATTGCCGAGCCTGAGCGCTTGCTCCATGTTGTGGGTCACCATGAGCGTGGTGAGCCCGCCCTGGGAAACGATGCGCTCGGTGAGGTCGGTGACGAGCGCGGCGCGTTGCGGGTCGAGCGCGGCGGTGTGCTCGTCGAGCAGCAGAATGCGCGGCTGTGTGAACCCCGACATGAGCAGCGACAGCGCTTGGCGCTGGCCGCCCGAGAGCAGCCCCACCTTTGCGGTGAGGCGGTTCTCGAGACCCAACTCGAGCGATTTCAGCTCTTCGATGAAGCGTTCGCGCCTCGAGCGGGTCGTGCCACGGTTCAGCCCGCGGTTCTTACCGCGCAGCAGCGCGAGCGACAGATTCTTCTCGATCGTCAGGTCGGGTGCTGTGCCCGCCATTGGGTCCTGAAAGACGCGCCCCACATACTTGGCGCGCTGGTACTCCTGCAGTTTGGTGACAGGCTTATTGTCGATCGAGATGCTGCCCGTGTCGACAATGTAGCGGCCCGCGACCGCGTTGAGCAGCGTCGACTTGCCCGCGCCGTTTGAACCAATGACGGTGACGAAGTCACCCTCGGCGAGCTCGAGATTCACGTCGACGAGCGCACGCCGCTCGTTGATGGTGCCTGCAAAGAAGGTCTTCGAAATGTGATCAATGTTGAGCATGAGTGCCTCCTTAAGGTCTACTTCGCTGAGACGGGAATCTTGACGCCGGTGGTGGCCGAGACGTCTGGCTCTGGCGGTGGATCCTGGGGTGAAGGCCTGCGATTGCCGCGACCCGCAAGTGATGGGATCTTCTTCAAGAACCCCCAGCGCGGCAACAGCAGCGCGGCAACGACGAGCAGCGCGGTGACCGCGCGCATATCGTTGGGATTGAGGCCTGCGATGAGCGCGAAGAAGATGATGAGTCGGTAGAGCACCGAGCCCACGAGCACGGCGAGGCTGGCCATGAAAATGTTGCGCTGACCGAACACGGCCTGGCCAAGGATCACCGATGCGAGGCCCACCAGAATCAGGCCGACACCCATACTGATATCGGCGAAGCCCTGGTACTGCGCGACCAGCGCACCGGCGAGCGCGACGAGCCCGTTCGAGAGCGCCAGCGTGAGAATCTTCATGCCGTCGGTGTTCACACCGAAGCTACGAATCATCTGTTCGTTGTTGCCCGTCGCCTGGATCGCGAGTCCCAGGTCGGTCGACAAGAACCAGTCGACAATGAGTTTCAGCGCAAACAGTAGTGCCGTGATGACGAGCACCGCGAACCACGTCTTGCCGATCCAGCCGGCCTCGCGCAGCGGGGTGAAGAGTGTGTCTTCACGTAAGAGCGGCACGTTTGCCATCCCCATGATGCGCAGGTTCACGGACCACAGCGCGATCATCGTGAGAATCCCGGCGAGCAACCCGTCGATCCGGCCCTTGGTGTGCAGCACGCCGGTGATGGCGCCCGCGACGAGGCCAGCGGCCGCGCCAGCGAGGGTGGCGAGAAGCGGGTTCTGGCCGTTCACGATCATCGCGGCCGAGACCGCGGCGCCCGTAGTGAAACTGCCATCGACGGTGAGGTCTGGGAAGTTGAGAATGCGAAACGTCAGGTAGACGCCCAGGGCCATCACGCCATAGATGAGGCCGAGTTCGAGAGCTCCGATCATGGCGCTTACTCGACCGTGCTGTCGGCGCGGTCGACGACCGAGGCGGGCAGCTCAATGCCCACGCGCTTCGCCGACTCGGGGTTGATCACGAGCTGTAGGCTGTTCGAGGTTTCGACGGCCATCGTGGCCGGGTCTGCGCCGTCCTTCAGAATGCGCACAGCCATCTCGCCGGTCTGGTAGCCGAGCTTCTCGTAGTCGATGCCAATCGTGGCGACCGCGCCGCCCTCGACGTGAGCCGCGTCGGCGCCCACTACGAGAATGCCGCGCTCCTCGGCCACGCCCACGACCGCGCCGATGCCCGAGATCACGAGGTTGTCGCTGGGGGTGTAGATCGCGTCGACGTCGCCGAGCGACTCGGTCGCCTGCTTCAGCTCGCCCGCGTTGGTGACGGTTGCTTCGACGATCTCGATGCCGTGTGATTTCGCGGCCTCGCGCGCCAGCTCAACGAGCACCTGCGAGTTCACTTCGCCCGACGAGTAGACGACGCCGATCTTCTTCGTCTCGGGCTTGATCTCGGTGATGAGATCGATCTGATCGGCGACCGGGGTGAGGTCACTCGTGCCGGTGACGTTTGAACCGGGCGCATCGTTCGACTCGACGAGGTCGGCGGCGACCGGGTCGGTGACGGCCGTGAACAGCACGGGAATGTCGGTAATGTTCTGCATCGCCGCCTGCGCGACAGGGGTGGCGACGCCCAGCACCAGGTCGACGCCCTGAGTTGCGAAGGTCTGTGCGATCGTGGTGCTGGTGGCGACCTCGGCGTTCGCGTTTTTCACGTCGAACTTGACGGTCTCACCCTCGACGTAGCCCGCGTCGATGAACGCCTGCTTGAAGCCATTGGTGGCAGCGTCGAGCGGTGGTGCCTGCACGAACTGGCCGATACCGACGGTGATCATCTTCGAGTCGCCGGCGGCGGCATCGCCCGCGCCCGACGAGCAAGCGCTCAGACCGAGGGCAGCGGTCGCGGCGATGGCCGCGAGCGTGAGAAATTTACGGGGAAGGCGGGTGACGGTCATTGTCATGTCCTCATTCAAATAATGCGTGCGGTCTGCGAGCCAGAATTGGCCGGGGATGCGAGAGCACTGTGGGCGAACAGCTCTGTTCGGCCCCGATCGTACTCAGAGAATCGCGCCGCCCGCCACATCTCGCGAGCGGTGTAGACAGATGGTGCAGTTGGGCAAGTGGAACGCGTAGTCAGCTAGACAAGCTGTATAGCTCAGCGGGCAAGTGCGGGTGTGACTGTCTCGAGCGCGCGCACCACGCGTTCGATGTCTGACGCACCGCCGCTTGAGATTCTGACGCCCTCGCCCGCAAACACGCGCGCCACGGCGCCATGCGTTTCAAGTAGCGCCCCGAGCGCTACCGCGCTCACGCCCGCCGCGTTTTGATCGGGCACCCACACAAAATTTGCCTGCGAAGGCACCGGATCAAGCCGTGCCGCCTGCAGCGCATCGAACATGCGACCGCGCTGCGCGACCACCTCGTCGATGCGTGCCGCGAGCTCGGTTTCGGCCTCGAGCGAGGCGATAGCCGCAGCCTGTGCGAGGCTCGTCACCCCAAACGGGACGGCCACCTTGCGCAGCGCCTCAGCAACGTGCGGCTGCGCAACGGCGTACCCGATGCGCAGCCCGGCAAGGCCGTAGGCCTTCGAGAAGGTGTGCAGCACCGCGACGTGTGGGTGACGCTTGAACAGGTCGATGCCGTCTGCGCGATTCGGCGTGCGATCAAAATGCACATACGCTTCATCGATGACGACGAGCACGTCGTGCGGCACCGCCGCGACGAACGCTTCGAGTTCGGCAGCGCTCACCACCGTGCCCGTCGGGTTATTGGGGTTACAGACAAAGATGAGGCGGGTGCGCGGGGTGATCGCTGCGAGCATCGCGTCAAGGTTGTGCGTCGCTTGTTCGTCGAGCGGCACCTCTACAGGTACGGCGCCCGCGATGCGCACGAGCGATGGGTACGCCTCGAACGAGCGCCACGCAAACATCACCTCGTCGCCGGGGTCGGTGACAGCGTGAATCAGTTGCGCGGCCACCTCAACTGAACCCGCCCCGAGCGTGACGCGCTCGACATCTACCCCGAGACGGTCGGCCAGCAGCGTGCGCACGGGCAGCGCCGCGATGTCGGGGTAGCGGTGAAACCCGTCGAGCTGAGCGGCCACCGCCTGCACCACGGCGGGGAGCGGCGGGTGCGGGGACTCGTTTGACGAAAGCTTGCTGGCGTCGGGGAGGGGCTGCTTACCCTGACGATAGGGCGGAACGTGCGTGAGGCTCTGGCGAAGGTGTACCTGCATGATTCTCCAATGAATGTGCGCATGACGCGCGAGATGCGCGATGTGCAGCACTGTATGAAGAACGGGCGAGACGGTGCAATCGGTGACGAGATCAACTAGCAGCGTGTACGCTCGGCACCGTCAAATCGCAGACGCCCTATACAGCTTGTTCAGTCCGTGCGGGCGATGCGAGAGCGTCGGGCCACAGGCCACCCCGGCACCCAACACCGCACCGCCGACCGGTACGCGCGATACTCATCGCCAAACCGCGCCTCGAGGTCGGCCTCCTCGTGCGGGCGCACCCCCCAATTCCATACGAGCGAGCCGGCGAGCGCATACACGACGACCAGCCACGACCCCAGCAGCAGCCCCACCGCGACGCCCTGCGTGATCCCAGCAACCGCCATCGGATTGCGCACCAATAGGTACGGGCCCGCCACCACGAGCTTGCGCGCGGTCGCTGAGGGGAGCGGCGTACCCGCGCCACGCGTCGACATCGCCGCTGCTGCCCACAAGCCCAGCGCGCTCGCCGCCGCGAGCAGCGATACACCCGCGATCCGGAGCCCCAGAGGCATCGTGAGCTGCAGCCCCACGCGCGTCTCGAGCGCGGTGATGGCGAGGGGAATGACCGCGAGAAACAAGCCCCAGAACACGACGATTTGTGCGCCGGTCGCGAGGCTGTGCCGGGCCGCGCTCGCCTCGCTAGCCACGCGAATGCGCAGCGGCCCGGTCAGCAGCAGCTCGGTTGGCACGCGCCCCCACAGCAGCAGCATTGCCGCGACCGTCGTGCCACAAGAAGCCGCGAGCATCGCGAGCACGCCCCAGCCTGCAGACCCGGTGGTCGCAGCGTAGGCGGTGAGCGCCACGGTCACGAACAGGGTCCAGGGCCACGCGACCCAGGTCGCCCAGCGCGCCCCGCACGCAGCGAGCAGCGACGCGACCGCAAAAAGGGGCACGTCGAAAGCCCCCACGAGCGCCGGATCCAGCCTGCCCAGTGTCGCCTCGCGCACCGTGGGCAGCGTGAACACGAGCGCCCACCAGAGGGCCGCGCTCGCGGCTTGAACGGCGAAATAGCTGCGGGCAAGCAGCTGCGGGCAACGTGACACCACGCCAGTTTATGGGCCGTCACCATAACGTTATGCAGCGAGGGTGGGCGGTGGGGCAGCGCCACACCGTGAGATTCCGCGTGATTCCGCCAGAAACGTCTCGCGCTACAGTCACCGTATTGAGCGGGGTAGATACTCTATAAGCGGGTGACATGCGCAGAGCAGTACACTCAAAAACGACACCAACACCAGGGCCACCTGGTCTTCCCATCTGGAGGGATCAATGAAGATTCGCTACGCACTGCCGGCGTTCGCCGCCGCCGCACTGCTCGCCCTGACCGGCTGCACCAACACCGAGGGTGCCACCGACACTGAGAAGCCCGCCGAGGGCGGCAGCACGTCGACCGTCGCGGTCGATGAGGCTGCGGTGGCGTTGCTGCCCGAGGCCGTGAAGAAGTCGGGTGAGCTGCGCGTGGGCACCGACGCCGAGTACCCGCCCAACGAGTACAAGGACAGCAACGGTAACCCCGTGGGCTGGGGCGTCGACCTTGCTACGGCGGTCTCAGAGAAGCTGGGGCTCACACCCAAGTGGGAGATTCTGGGCTTCGACAGCATTATTCCCCGCATCCAAGAGGACGGCCTCGACATGGGCTCGTCGTCGTTCACCGACACGAAGGAGCGGCAGAAGTCGGTCGACTTCGTCAACTTCTTGAACGCCGGTAGCCAGTGGGCTGCGCCCGTCGGCTCAGACGTGAACCCCGATGACGCGTGCGGCCTCACGGTCGCGGTGCAGACGGGTACCGTGCAAGACACCGACGAGATGCCGGCGCGCTCGAAGAAGTGCACCGACGAAGGCAAGAAGGCTATCGAGGTGCTGCGCTTTGACGGCCAGCCCGAGGTCACCCAGTCAGTCGTTCAGGGTCGCGCCGACGCATTCTCGGCAGACTCGCCCGTGACGGGCGACGCGGTCGCGAAGCTCGGCGACAAGCTCGAGCTCGTGGGCGACCTGTTCGACGCGGCACCCTATGGCTTCGCGACCCAGAAGGACAGCGAAATGACGAAGGCTGTGCAGGCCGCACTGCAGTCGCTCATGGATGACGGAACCTACCTTGAGATCCTCACCAAGGCAGGCATCGAGTCGGGTGCGCTGAAGGAAGCAACCATCAACGCGGCTGAGAACTAAGCAGCAGGCATAGTGTCTGAGACTCGTTCTACGGGGGCGGGGCCTGCCGCCTCGCCCCCCACCGCCCAGGTGGTGCCCGAAGCGATTCAAGCGATTAAGCTTCGGCACCCGTGGCGAAACACGTTCGCCGTGGTGCTCGTGCTGATCGCTGCGCTCTTCATCTACGACGCCGCGTTCAACAGGCCCGTCTTTAACTGGCCCGAGGCCGGCAAGTATCTCTTTGACACCCGCATTTTGACGGGTGCCTGGTACACGCTGCAGCTCACCGTCTACTCCATGATCATTGCGATCGTGCTGGGCATAACGGTGGCCGTGATGCGACTGTCGCCCAACCCCGTCGTGAAGTCGGTGGCGTGGGCGTACCTGTGGCTGTTTCGTGGCACCCCGGTGTACGTGCAGCTCGTGTTCTGGGGCCTCGTGCCCACGATCTACAAGACCATCGACCTGGGTATTCCGTTTACTGACGCGCTCGTGTCGATCGACATGAAAGACCTGCTGTCGTACTTCACGCTCGCCGTGATCGGTCTCGCCCTTAACGAGGCCGCCTACATGGCCGAGATCGTGCGAGCAGGCCTCTTGGCCGTCGATAAGGGACAAGACGAGGCCGCGATCGCGCTCGGGCTGGGTTGGTGGCACACCATGACCCGTGTTGTGCTGCCGCAGGCGATGCGCGTGATTATTCCGCCCACGGGCAACGAGGTCATCTCGATGCTCAAGACGACGTCGCTGGTAGCAGCAGTGCCGTTTACGCTCGACCTCTACGGCCGCCAGCGCGACATTGCGGCGGTTACCTACGAGCCGGTGCCCATGCTCATTGTGGCGTCGGTCTGGTACCTGCTGGTCACTTCGATTCTGATGGTCGGCCAGTTCTACCTCGAGCGGCACTTCGCGAAGGGTGTGTTGCAGCGCCCTGACGTGATGAAGCCGACCGTAGAGACGTCATCGATCTCAGTGATGGGTGAGGACGCTGGCACGTATCCGACGTATCGAGACAAAAACGGGGGCCGCCACATCGTGCCGCCGCACGGCGCCCCTGGAGGAGGTGGAGCCAGACCATGAGTGAACAGAACAGCAATAGGCCCATGGTGAAGGCCGAGGCGATCTCGAAGGCGTACGGGTCGAACGAGGTACTCAAGTCGATCTCACTCGAAGTGACGCGCGGCGAGGTGCTGTGCCTGGTGGGCCCGTCGGGCTCGGGCAAAAGCACATTTTTGCGCTGCATCAATCACCTCGAGACGATCAACGCGGGCAGGTTGTGGGTCGACGGCGAGCTGGTGGGGTACCGCCAGCACGGTGAGAAGATCTACGAGATGCATCCCAAAGAGGCAGCCAAGCAGCGCCGCGACATCGGCATGGTATTTCAGCGCTTCAATCTGTTTCCGCACAAAACCGCGCTCGAGAACGTGATGCTCGCGCCATCGCTGCTGAAGAAGGGGTCGAAGGCTGCGCTGCAGACGCGCGCGTTGGAGCTGCTCGCGCGCGTGGGGCTCGCCGACCGGCACGACTACTACCCGGCGCACCTGTCGGGTGGGCAGCAGCAGCGCGTCGCGATCGCGCGCGCCCTCGCGATGGACCCGAAGCTCATGCTGTTCGACGAGCCCACGAGCGCGCTCGATCCCGAGCTTGTGGGCGAGGTGCTCGACGTCATGAAGGGTCTCGCCGAGAGCGGCATGACGATGATCGTCGTGACGCACGAGATGGGCTTCGCGCGCGAGGTCGCCGACAAACTCGTCTTCATGGACGGCGGCGTCGTCGTCGAAGAGGGCGACCCCAACGAGGTGCTCACGAACCCACAGCGCGAGCGCACCAAGGCCTTCCTCTCGAAGGTGCTGTAGCCCCGCCCGGTGCCTTTTGATCCGGATCAGTGCCGCCCGCAGATTCTCTGCGGGCGGCACTTTCGTGGGTGCAACCTAAGTCGCGAAGGGGTCGACGGCCCGCCAGGCCCAGCCGAGTCCAGCGGCCCGTGCGGCCTCGACAACAGATTGGGAGGGGCCGTAACGACGACCCCGCTTGTCGCCGTGTGGCACGAGCAAGTGCGCTCGAACCAGGGCGAGTAGGTCGCGTGACGCAGTTTGTTCTGACACGGGGTCGCCCGACTCTTCAAGCGCTGAAATGTATCGTGCGCGAGTGATGGTGCCGCCAAACATTAGGCTGTAGAGCGCTTCGGTTGTGCGAGATGGCAGGCCTGCTGAGCTCACCATCTCGTCCATCGCAGCGGCTGCTTCTCCAGCCGCTGCGATGCGTTGCTTGCGCTCTAACGCTTGGTTGAAATGGGCGGTAAGCATAAATCGGATCCACGGTTTAACGAGCTCTGCGCTGTGGTCTGCTGTTGTCCAAGATCCCTGGCCCGCCTGGGCGAGCACGTCGTAGTACCCCTGTGTGTGTCGACCCAAGTATTCTTCGATTGTCATGAAGACGGGGGAGTAGTCACTATCTTTTGCAAGCACAAGGCTCTGAAGCACCCGAGCCATGCGACCATTGCCGTCTTTAAACGGGTGAATAAGCACAAAGTTGAGATGAGCCATGGCGGCAGCGATGAGTGGGTCGCTCTCGCTTGATGCACTTGCGGCGAACTCGGCGATAAGCCGCGTGAGTTCATTGGCTGGTGCGCCCTCGTGCACTATGTCACCCGACGCTTCCTGTAAGACGTACACCGGCCCCTCGCGAAACCGACCCGGCCACTTGGTGAGCTCGTGAGAAGTGACCATGAAGTGCAGGCTACGTATGAGCGAAGCATCAATCTCGAAATCACCCTTTGCGAGCTGCAGCACATATGTCATTGCGAGCTGGTAGCCAGCAAGGGCCCGTTCGGTAGGTTCGTCGACGGCAGACGCATGCTCGCCCGCAGCAATTGCGCCCACGTCATCGACGCTGGCATGTATTCCTTCGATGCTGTTGGAACCTTGCACGTTGCGCGCGAGGGTCGTGCGACGCAGGGCACCGGTCCAACGGTTTGCTTGTCGAACGTGCAAGCGTAGCTCGTTGTTCAGTTCTTCGATTGATGCGCGAACGGCGCGTTCATCGGGGTCTAACTCTGGTGCGCTGAACATGGGGATCCCTCTCCGTGGGGCTGTCTCTTCTATTTTACACACGCAATGATGTTTATTAAACATCATTGACTCTTATGCGTGAGCTTGTTCCTGTGGTCATCCTGCGTGAGCTTGTTCCTGTGGTCATCCTGCGTGAGCTTGTTCCTGTGGTCATCCTGCGTGAGCTTGCGAATCGCAGGATCCAATCACGCCCCACTTGCGCTGCGTTCTTCGATATGGTCGAAGAAGTGGCAACGTAGCCGAGTTAGAGGGGGAAACAGTTGTGACTGTGGTTGACATTGCGGTGTACCGTGACGGGGCGCGGCTCACGGGCGCCGGCTCCATGCGCGAGGCGGCCCTGCAAGCTGAGCGCGAGGGCGGTTTCGTGTGGGTGCGCCTCGATCAACCGAGCGCCACCGAAGTGACAGAGCTCGCCGAGGTGTTTCATTTACACCCGCTCGCGGTGGAAGACGTGACCGAGGGCAACCAGCGGCCCAAGATTGAACGCTACGACGACGTTTCGTTCGTGGTGATGCGCCCCGCGAGCTATGACCACGACACCGACCTCGTGGAGTTTGGCGAGCTCCATGCACTGGTTGGCCCGCGCTTTATTGTCTCGGTGCAGTTTGCCGACAAACTCTTCATGCCCGAGGTGAGCGCGGCTCTTGAGGCGAGCCCCGAGCGGCTTGCGCGCGGCCCAATGGCCGTGCTGCACGCGATCGTCGACCGGGTGGTCGACGACTATGCCCCCGTCGCCTCGAGTATCGAGGGCGTCATCGCCTCGATTGAGGACGACCTATTTAACGGGGCGGGCAGCGACGGCGAAGTGGCCCGCCGCATCTACCTACTATCGCGCGAAGTGATCGGGTTTCAACGCGCGACCGGGCCGCTGCGTGAGGTGCTCCACGACGAGCAGCATTTTGCTGAGGCCAACAACCTCGACATTGAGGTGCAGCGCGCGATCCGTGACGTCGCCGATCACCTGATCCCGATCTGCGACCGTGCCGACAATTACCGTCAGCTGCTGCAGAGCGCGCTCAGCGTGCACCTGAGCCTCGCCGCGCAGGCGCGCGAAGAGCAGATGGAGCGCATGACCGAGACGAGCATCGTGCAGTCTGACCAGATGAAAAAGATCTCGAGCTGGGCGGCGATCATCTTCGCACCGACGCTCATCAGTGGCATCTACGGCATGAACTTTCAGCACATGTCAGAGCTTGACTGGAAGGGCGGCTACCCGCTCTCGATCGCAGCGATGCTCCTGTTTGCGGGCGGGCTCTACGTGATCTTCAAGCGTAAAGACTGGCTGTGACACCTCAGGCCGGCGGTCTCTCAGTCTGAGAGACCGCCGGCCTGAGGTGTCGTCAGCCTGAGATGTAGATCTACGCGTTGACGCCCAGATCTTTTTTGATCTTGCTGGTTGAGACGCCCTCGGTGCGGTCGAGGTAGATAACCTCGCAGTAGTCGCGCAGCACCTCAAAACGCGGGTCGCCCTCCCAGTCACCGCCCATCACGACGGCGTCGATCTCATACTTCTGCACGTCTCGAATCTTCTGGTCCCACTCTTGTTCGGGGATCACGAGGTCGACGTAGCGTACGGCTTCGAGCATGTTCTTGCGGGTTTCAAAGTCGTGGTAAGTCTTCTTACCCTTACCCGCATTGAACTCTTCGGTCGAAGCCGCCACGACGAGATAGTCGCCCAGATCGCGGGCTCGCTTGAGCAGCCGAATGTGCCCCCAGTGCAAGAGGTCGAAGGTGCCGTAGGTCAAGATACGCTTCATCCCTCCATAGTAGAGTCCACCCGCCAAAGACGCAGTGCACTTGCTGTGAAGCGGGCCACCGCCGCCCCTTTCGGGTTTACATTCGCGGGCGTAGGCTGAAGTTGCGGGTCAGCGACGACGCGACCCTACGGTAATTAGGGAGGCAACCATGCAATTCACCGACGAACCTCGCACTCATGATCACACCTCTGACCCGGCGCACACCCCCGGTGACGGTTGGGTCGACGAGGGCGGCGCCTCGCACCTCGGCCCGGCTACGCATTTTTACACCCTCAGCGAAGAGTCCGTTGAAGAGGTCGCCGAGAAAGTGGCCGAAAAGGTTGCCGAGCGCATGGCTGACGACGACGATGGCAAAGACATCGATGACCCAGAACGCGATCTGGGTCGCAGTTAAATCAGTGGGCCGCGGGCAGATCTAGATCAATGCCCGCGGGCCGAGGCGCGTGATGCACGTGAAGCCGCGACCCCAAACACGAGCTTGCCAAGCGACGCTGCGGTGAGCATCAGCAAAATCGTCTCCCAGCTCCACCCGAGCTGGGAGAGGAGGCCCAACAGCAGTGGGCCGGCCGCTGCCACGAGGTAACCCGCGCCCTGACTGATCGCAGAGAACGCTGCGGTCTGCGCGGCGCTCGGCGCCGTGAAGACGATCAGCGCGATACTCAGGCCAAACGCGGCGCTCTGCGCGACACCCAACACGGCGACCATCACGGGGGCGAGCGCGATGGGCCCGACAGCAAGCCCGGTGAGACCTGTCGCCGAGAGCAACGCGACCGTGACAATGAGCGCCGTGCGTAGGTTAGCCCGACCCGCGAGGGTGGGCGCGAGTAGCGATGCGGGTAGCCCTGCGACGCTCATCCACGCGAGCAGCAGGCCAGCCTGCACCGGATCCATGCCGCGATCGGCCGCGATCGTGGGCAGCCATGCGGTGAGCGAGAAATAGATGAGGGCCTGGCAGGCGAAGAACCCGGTGACCGGCCACAGCCCTGGCGCTTTGAACACAGACGGTGCCCCGGTGGGGGCTGAGTCGGGGCGTTCGGGCCCTCCGCCCTTGAGTGTCGGCGCAAACCCTAGAACCACGCCGAGCGCGATGAGGAGAGGCACGGCCCAGCTCGCGAGTGCGACCGCGGTGTGCTCTCCCACCAGCGCAAACACGGGCACGGCAAACGCGGCCCCCGCGGCCGCGCTCGCACCAAACGCGGTCGTATAAACGCCCGTCCAAAACCCGCCGCGCCTAGGCAGGGAACGGCGAATCACCTGCGGCGCGAGAATGCCGATCAATGCGATCGCGGCACCAACGACGACGGTGCCACCAAACAGCAGCGGGGCGTTTATCGGGCGCACCGCCGTCGCAACCGTGAGCGCCGCCAGCAAGACCGTGAGCGCGCGCTCGAGCCCGAGGCGAGCAACGAGCCACGGCGCGAGGGGCGACGCGAGACCAAACAGCAAGACCGGAATCGCGCTGAGCGCCGCGAGCCCCGACTGGGTGAGCCCGTAGTGCGCGCCGATGTCTCGTAGAAGCGGCGACACTGACGTGATGGGAAAGCGCACGCTCAGCCCGAGCGCGAGAATGAGCGCCCCCGCGGCGACGCCCTGGCGGCGGCTAGTACTGCGGCCCGCGAGACGGTCTGCGTCGCGGCGGTCGGGTGAAGGGGTTGAGTCAGATGCGAGTGGGTTTGCCATTGCCTCTATCGTCTCACCCGCGGGCGTAGGCTGGCAGCATGAGTGAATACCGCCAGATCGTGCGCAAGTGGGTTAAGCCCGAAGACCTCAATCAGCACGGGGCACTGTTTGGCGGCCGGCTGCTGCAGTGGGTCGACGAAGAGGCCGCGATTCTCGCCGTCGCCCAGCTCGGCCGCATCGACGTGGTGACCCGGCACATGTCGGCCATCGACTTTGTTTCGCGCGCTGACCGCGGTGACCTGCTTGAACTGACCTACCGCGTTGTGAAGTTTGGGCGCACGTCGATCACGTTGTCATGCCGCGTGGACAACGCCGTGACGGGCGCCGAGGTACTCACGCTCGAAGAGATCGTGTTCGTCGCGGTCGACGACGAGGGTAACCCGATGGCGCACGGATTCACCGCAGCTACCCCCGGCACCGAGCGGCTGCGCGGGCGCTAAGCGGGCTCGCTCATGCGAGCCGCTCGATCTCGACGAACACGATGGGGGAGCCAGAGGTGCGGTTCTCGACCTGGTGCTCTGAGCCCGCCGGGCGGGTGTAGCTTTGGCCCGCGACGAGCTCAGCGACGATCTCGCCGCCATCGGCCTGCACGACGTGCATCTTGTCGCTCACCATGGGCACTACGACATAGTCGTAGTCGTGGCGGTGCATGGGAATCACGCCGCCGGGCTGAATCGTCCACTCGGTGACGCGAAAGAGTTCGTTCTCAAGCTGTACTACGCCGTTGGCTCCGGTGCTCATGATCCTCCTTGATCGGCTGCGCGATCTTGCGCAGCACAAGATATAGCAACATTCTAGGGCTCAGGGGGGTGGCCCCGGCTCTCGCACAATTGGGGATAGTGCACGACGCCTCGCATACGCCATGATGGGAACTAGAGCGAACGCCTCAAAGCGCAAGCACAGAACCTATATAAGGGAGTCAACGATGTCTACACCCGAAGCCAAAATGCTGGGCCGCGTGAGCGACGGGGTGCGCACAGCGCTCGGAATCGGCGGTCTCATCGCCATCGTGCTGGGCCTGCTGATCCTATTCTTCCCGGTGAAGTCTGGGGAGGTCGCGATGCAGATCGTCGCCGCGATCATGGCGGCCTACGCGCTCGTGGCGGGAGTCGTTTACATCGGCACGTCGCTGTTTAGCAAGAGCCTCGGTGGCTGGGCCCGCACAGGACACATTCTGCTAGGCCTGCTCTACATCGCAGGCGGCGTGATCATGATGACGAACCTCGGCGCGACGGCCGCGGTGCTCGCGGTGTTCCTATCGGTGACGATCGGCGTGCTGTGGATCCTCGAGGGCATCATGTCGTTCACGCTCGTGAAGGGCAGTGACAGTAAGAGCTGGACCATCATTTACGGCGCGATTAGCGTGATCGCTGGTCTCGTGCTCGTGCTGTCGCCACTCATGGGAGCGGTGACGCTCTGGCTGCTGCTGGGCATCTCGATGGTGGTGATGGGCCTCGTGCAGGTGGTGCGGGTGTTTCAGCTCGGCCGCAAGTAGGTTGTCAACGCGAGCGGCGCGTGACGGGTTCTTCCACGTCACGCGCCGCTCGCGTTTTGTCTGCGCGGGCCGCGCCTACGCCTACTTCATCGCCTCGAGTGACTCGGCGGTGATCGGCTCCTCGCCACCCGCGAGCGTGATGAACTTGCGCAGCAGTACGAGCGAAGCTGCCCCCTTATTGAACTCGGCCGCCACAAACCGGTCGGCGCCTATGAGCGCGAGCGCGTCACGCGCCGGCATCACGGCACCGCGCATCAGGTGCCTGCGCTCGGCCGGCACGACACTGCGCAGCTCGTCCATCGACGTGAACAGTGGCAACACCAGCTGCCCCCGCGTCGACCGGATCGTGCGAATGCGCGGGCCCTTTTTGTTCTTCTTCGACGGCTCACCCGTCACGTCAACCACGAGGTACCCCTCGCGCAGCGCGTTCAAAAACTTCGCCAGGTGATCATAATCTGGCGTCGCCTGAAACGCGGCCAGCGCGTCTCGCGCCCCCTCGTTCACATAATCAGCATGAACGTCGTCGGGTACGTTCTCGGCGCTTTCTGAGTCGGTCATGCTTCCAGCCTAGATCGCTTTGTGATCCGGATCATGCTCGAACGCCCCGCGGGCCGCGAGCGCCTCGCCGGTCGCCTGCGCGTGCGCGACAGTGCGCAGCACGAGTGGCACGATGCGCGCTCGCGGGCTGCGCTCGAGTCCGCGAGCGCGTGCCGCTTGCCGCGTCTCGGCCGCGATCGCAAGGATGCTTGGAATCGCGGTAATGGTGAGTGCAAACGCGAGGGCGATGCGATCCGGATCAATGCCCGTGCGGGCGAGCGGCCGCAGTGCCCACGCGACCGTGTCGAGCATGTCATTGGTGGCGGTTGAGGCGGTGACCGCGCTCGCCGCGAGAATCAGTGCGAGCAGGTTGCCGACGACGGTGAAGCCGTGCTGCCAGCCGTGCTGCCAGGCCTGAAACGCGAAGAGCGGTACGCCGATGAGCGCGAAGCCGCGAGCGACTCGCCCAAGGCCCGCGCCGCGCACCCCCGAAGCCACGGCGAGGGCGAGACCGATGGCGATCCAGCTCGCCGTCCACCAGGCGCCCGAGGTGGTCATGACCGCGATTGCTAGCGCGAATAGGCCGGCGAGCTTTGCGCCCGGTCGTAGCCGGTGTAGCGGGCCCCGGCCGGGTATGTACGAGCCGAGCGGCGAGGCGATGCTCACGCGTTCGCTCGATACCAGGCGATCGCCTCGCGCGGGGCGCCGTCGAACGCGACGCGGCCCTGCGCTATGACGAGCGTGCGGTGCGCGCGCGAGGCGAGCTCGAGGTCGTGGGTGACGACGATGGTTTGCTGCGCAATATTCATGAGCAGGTCACCGATGAGCCTGGCATTCTTGAGGTCGAGCAGCGTGGTGGGCTCGTCGGCGACGAGGATCACGGGCTCGGTCGCGAGCACCGACGCGATCGCGAGCAGCTGGCGCTGGCCACCCGAGAGGGCGTGCACGCTGCGGTCCTGCAGCGTCTCGAGCCCAAATCGGGCGAGTGCTGCTTGTGCGGCCTGCCTGCGTTCGCCTTTCTTGCGGTGCAGTCTGCGCAGTGACAGCTCAATATCTTCGATCACGGTGGGCATGATCATCTGCGCGGTGGGGTCTGTGAACACGAACCCGACGCTACGGCGCACCGCCGAGCCATTGCGCGCGGTGTTGAGCGAGCTGGGGGGTGTAGCTGCGGTGGTGCTGGTGTTGTTGCTGGCGTTGTTGCTGACTTCTGGTGTGATCGTGACGCTACCCGCTGTGGGGAGCACGAGCCCGTTGAAGAGCCGGGCGAGTGTCGACTTGCCTGAACCGTTGGCGCCGATCACCGAGATCTTGCGCTCTGAAAGCGTGATCGTGGTGGGGTGCAAGATTGCAAGGTCACCGTCGGGTGTGGGCGCCGTCACCGCGGCGTTGTGCAATTCGATCACGCTGAGACAGCCTACTTTGCGGTGTTGTTCTTGCGCTGGCGTCGCGGCAGCAGTGCTGGGAAGGCCCGATGTACGGCAGTTGCTACGAGGGCCATGAGCAGCGTTTTGATCAGATCGCCGGGCCAGAAGGCCAGGTCGAACACGAACGCCGCCCCAATAGGCATGTCTGCGCGCCAGGCGAGCCCGAGGGGGCCGAACGTATGAATGAACACGAGATTTGCAGCGAGGCCCGCCGTGAAGATGAGCGGAATGCTTGTCGCGAGCTTTTTACGCGGTAGTCGCTCGACGATAAACCCGGTAAGCCATGCCGCGAGCGGAAAGCTGAAGAGGTAGCCCACGGTTGGGCCTGCAAAGGGAGCAAGACCTGCCGCGCCGCCCGAGAACACCGGCAGCCCGATGGCACCCACCGCGAGGTACAGCAGTACCGCGAGAAACCCGCGGTTCGAGCCGAGCACCGCGCCGCACAGCAAGATTGCGAAGGTCTGTAGGGTGATGGCGGCTGGCCCGAGGCTGAAGCCCGGCACCACAGAGCACACGGCGATGAGCGCGGCAAAGGTCGCGACCAGAGCGAGGTCGGTGGCCGTGCTGCGGCGGGTGGTTTGGCTTACTTCGCCGGACGGCGGTGTGTGTGCGGCGGCGGTGCTGCTGGTCATGGGGGTTCCTCTCAACGTGGGTGAACCGCCTCGCGGTCAACCTGAACAGTGTTCTGGAGAACGGTGTTCAGGTTAGCGCTAAGGTTGAGAAATGCGCAACTCTCTCCTCGACGTCGTGGCCGCCGCACTGCGGGTGCTTGAGGCGCAGGGTCTTGAGGGGTGCTCGATGCGGCGCGTGGCGGCGGAGCTCGGGGTTCAGCCAAGCGCGCTCTATCACCATGTGCCAGACAAGCAGACGCTACTCGCACTCATGGCGGACGAAATTGTGGCGGGGGTGGGACACGGTCTCGGCCTTGGCTTCGGTGCCGCTGATGCCGCTGATGCCGCCGAGCCTGCAGCGCCCGCATTGCCTCATGCGTCTGCCGCAGCTGAGCAAATATGCGCCGAGATGCGGCGCGCGATGCTCGTCGTGCGTGACGGGGCCGACGTCGTGTCGACGGCTGCGGCCTTTCGGCTGGGTGCATCGCGAGTCGAAGAGGACCTCACGGGCCTGGTGGGCCGTGACGGGGCGCGCACGCTCCTGCTCTACACGTTTGGGCAGGCGCAGGCTACCCAGATGCACCAGTACGCAGCCGAACACGGGGCACTCGTGTCCAACATGCAGGGAGGTTGCCTCGGAGTTGGCGGTGCTGGCGATGCTGCCGGCGATGCTCGAGAGGATCATGAGGCTTCGTTTGCCCGAGGGCTGGACATTATTCTGGCGGGACTTGCGGCCACCGGGGCCAGCGCTGGCGAAGGGGTGTGACACGCCCGGCGCTGGGGCTCGGGTTGCCCTGCGGGGCGGGAGTGCGTAATGTTATCTCTTGTCGCCGCAACGAAGCCGGGCCGCTGAGCGGGCCGGCTGAATTAGCTTGCGGTAAACAC
>NZ_JBTJER020000009.1:0-110160 GCF_054456695.2 Leucobacter faecis | reverse complement strand
GGGCGGTGCCGGGGCAGCAGCGCAGGCCGCGAACGGGGTAAAAGAATCCTCCTGGGACGAGTGTGTCCACAGGAGGAATACTTCATTGCTCCAGAGGGGCGGGCGGCAGTCCAGCAAGAGCAGTACGAACTGGCTAACTTTTAGGCTCAGCTGCTACGTCAGTACCGGTTTTGGTATATCGCCCAGTAAGCGCTGCTCCTATCCCAGCCAAATGGTCCCGCACGCTTTGTGGGCTGGTGATCTCGAGCCACTCGACGAGCCCCGCGAGATGGCCAGCGATCCCGTAGTCGCTGGGTGCATGGATCACCACAGGGATGCGGCCATCGCTTGCAGGCGGGCCGATCTCTAGATTGCCGCCGACCGCAGCGCGCAGGAAGTCGAGCCCGTCGGGTGTGCAGCTCGCGTGAACTTCGATGTTCGAGTGTCTGTGATTCGCCTCATCGGTGAGATTGCGCCAGGTCTCTGTGAGGTCGAAGTTCGCGGGCCGGTGCGCGAGGACATTGCTGAGGGTGACGGCAGTGACGCGGTCGATGCGAAAGGTACGTTGACCTGCTCTCGTCTGTGCAACGAGGTACCAGTGTGACTCTTTTGCCACCAGGCCCAGCGGGTCAACGGTCCTCTTCGACGCGTTTCCGGCACTGTCGACGTAGCTGAGCTCCACCCGCACGCCGCGAATGACGGCGTCCTGCAGCGTCTCAAGGAACGGGGGTGTTGAAATTGCAACACGGGCCGAACCCCACGGTTGTGAATCACTGAGCAGTGAAGAAGCGGCGGCTTCGGCCTGCTCACGAAAAGTCTCGGGCAGAGCTCTGACGAGTTTTCGAAGTGCCGCTTTCAACTCAGGAGTCGTCGAAGCTGCTGGCCCTGCGACCAGGAATAGGGCGCGAGCTTCGCTGGCAGTGAGGCCCGAAAGGTCGGTGCGCCCGCCACCTAGAAGTCGCCAGCCACCCCTTCGGCCCTGGACCGAATAGATGGGGATTCCTGCTAGTCCGAGCGCGTCGAGATCTCTGCGGGCGGTGCGCTCTGAGATCTCGAGCTCCTTTGCGACTTCTGCTGCAGTGACTTGTTCGCGCCGCTGCAGCATCAAGAGAATGGCGACTAATCGATCGGATTTCACAATTTTCATCTTTCCAGAAAAACCGGTCACTGGGTGTCCTTTTTAGCTCGATACCTTGAATACATGTACAAGAAAAGTGACGAGATTCCATTCCCTGAAGCCACCATTATTTCTGTGAACGGTGTTGCCCTCGAGGTGTTCGAGGCTGGCCGCGAGAACGAAGGGAATCCGATTGTGCTGTGCCATGGATGGCCAGATCTTGCGTACACCTGGCGCTATCAGATTCCCGCTCTTGTCGCTGCCGGTTACCATGTGATCGCCCCTAACCAGCGGGGATTTGGCAATTCAGCCAGACCAGACGAAGTGATTGAATACGACATCGAGCACCTAACGGGTGACCTGGCGGCACTGCTTGATCACTTTGGCTACGAGAGTGCAACCTTCATTGGCCACGACTGGGGTGCGTTCGTTGTCTGGAGCTTCGCGCTGCTGTATCCGCAGCGTATCGATAGGATCGTGGCTCTCAGCTTGCCCTACCTAATGCGTGGCGACATGCCGTGGATCGACTTCATGGAGGCGGTGTTTGGGGGTGACTACTATTTTGTTCACTTCAACAAACAGCCGGGCGTCGCAGACGCGATCTTCGACGCCAATCCTGCAAAGTTTATTAACAATCTCTACCGTAGGGACGAGCCGCTTTCGCCACCAAAACCGGGCATGGCAATGATCCAGATCGCTCGCAACGACTGTCCCCTCGGCGAACCCCTGCTCAGCGAGCAGCAACTCGCTGTCTACGCTTCAGCGTTCGAGCGTTCGGGGTTTACCGGAGGTATTAATTGGTATCGCAACCTCAACCGAAACTGGCACCTGCTCGCAGACGCCAACCCGATTATTCAGCAGCCTGCCCTCATGATCTACGGTAATCGTGACGCGGTCGCCCGCTCCGAACAGCTTTCCGCGTACGTGCCGAATGTCGAAGAAGTCAGCCTCGATAGTGGTCATTGGGTGCAGCAGGAACGTCACGAGGAATCTACCCGAGAGATCTTGGACTGGCTTGCTAAACATTCAAGCCCGGTAGATGGGCCCAGGAGCAGCGGGCCTGTGCGCGGGGCTTGGAGGCAGGAAAGCGAAAGGCCCTTGGCTTGGAAATAATTCCAAGCCAAGGGCCTTTCTCACAGTTGCGGGGGCAGGATTTGAACCTACGACCTCCGGGTTATGAGCCCGGCGAGCTACCGAGCTGCTCCACCCCGCGTCACAATCATTAGCTTAGCGGGGTGCCTGTCGCATGCCGCAAAGCGGCGTGCACGCGGGCGTGTTGCTTTGCGACATGGAGCCTGTGCTGTTGATGGAGTAACGGCAACTCGTTACACTTTGTGCCAATTGCGCAATACGTCGGAGGTAACGATGCTGAGGATCTACCTGCTCTATCTCGTCGGCCCGTTTGTGGCTGCCATCGCAGCGGGGCTCGTACTTGCGTTCCTTGAGAGAAGGCACTCTAGGGCCGCCCCAACTCCTGTGGCGCGCAAGCTTGCGGCAGCCGGAGCAATCACTGCGTTTGTGTTTCTTGTGGTGCCTTTCGCTGCAGAACTATTGCTCTTGCTTCTGCGTCTGCCGCGCCTGACTGAGCTCGCGTGGGGGCTGCGCGACACTCCTATAAAGTACGCGCTGCCACTCATTGCGGCTCTACTGGCAGTGGCGCTCATGGCGTGTGCGCCCGCGCGCGCGACCGGGGTGGCCCTCGTGCGGCGTCCTATCTGGGGGTTCGCTCGCAGGGGTGAACTGGTATGGATAGGTGTGCTTGCACTCGTCGCGGTAGCGGTCGCCATCGCAGCGGGGCGGGTCTCGTCGCTCGACTCCGAGGGGCGCTATCGCATGCACGAAATCGAAGCCGGAACGCAGCGCGCGGCGACAGAGATCTACGGCTGGTACTTTTCGGTTCCCGCTCTTATTGCGTTGCTACTGCTGCTGATTATCGCTCTTGTGGCCCTCGTGCGCATCGCGAGGCCGGCGTTCGGCGAGAATGTCGATGTCGACGCTGAAACGCGCAAACTGCAAAGCGACTGGGTGACGCGCACGGTCTTGTCGGCCCTGCTCGTGCATCTGGGCAACGTGGGTAGATCCCTTGCGGCCACGGCCTCCCTGCGTATGAGTTCCCAACCCACCCTGACAGAGCCGGTGCTCGAAATTCGGCCGGAGTTTGCGGCCCTCGGGCCAGCGCTGCAGGTGACCGGGACCGTGCTGAGTTTTCTGGGCATTGCCCTGTGGAGTACGGTGTTCTGGCGAAGCGTGCTGAGACCCTCGAAGGGCGTGGGGGACAGTGGGGCTGTGTTTGCTTAGGCAACTGGCTTCTTTCCTGGGCGATCCCAGAGCGCAGCGTGGCCGAAGAACAAAGTCACGCCCGCAGCGAAGGTAACTACGATTAGCGTGTTCGTGTGTGCGTCGCGGGCCTGAGTGCACGCGAGGCTCGCCAGAATTGATTCGATGTCGTTCTTGAGGATCTGCTGATTGAAGATCTGCATGCCTGGGTCGGCAGAGAGTTCTTGGCCAGACGGAACAGTGGGTGGGTCCCAGCGAGAAGGGCCAGCCCCAGAATGGCTCACGTGGACAGCAAAGCGAAAGGCCCCCGGTTTGGTGTTAATACCAAACCGAGGGCCTTTCTCACAGTTGCGGGGGCAGGATTTGAACCTACGACCTCCGGGTTATGAGCCCGGCGAGCTACCGAGCTGCTCCACCCCGCGTCACAAGAAGTAACTCTATCACGGGTATTTGGGCCTCACGAATCGTGTGTGCACAGGGCGTGTTGCGCCGCCCGTCTGAGGTGTGTGCGAGGGTGGGGGAATCGAGACCAGCAGGTTCTGTGCAGCCCTTCCAAATTGAATTCATAGGTTTGCAGGCCACAGTTGAGACATACGAAGGGAGCCACCATGGCCACAACGCCCGAGAACAACACGCCAGCAACGCCAGCAAGCAACAACGCTGCGGGTGCTGCGGCACCAGAGCCCACCAGCTACCCCGCACCTGCGGCACCGCAGCCCCAGGTAGCACCGCACGAGCAGGTTACGACCCAGTTACCGCACGCTGCACCAGTTGCGCCCACACACACTGTGCCCGCACCAGCTGTGTCCGCACCAGCCGTGCCGACGGCTCCGTTGGCGCCCCGGGTGCCGGTGGCTCAGCACAGGGCACAGTGGCCCGCTGCCGCACAGGCCACTACGCCGCTGCCGAACCTGCCAGCGCCGCAGGTGCCAGGCTTCCAGCAGCAGCAACAGCAGCAGCAGCCGAACGCGTCATACCAACAGGCGCCGGGGTCGAGCTTTGCTGCGCCAGTCGCTACTCGCGAAGCTGCACCGGTAGATGGCAGTGGGAGCGCGCAGGGTCACAGCGGCAACAGCGGCAACGGTAACAACGGCGACGGCGGTGACTACAACGGTCACCACAGCGCGCAGCCGAAGGGCCGCACGGGCATGCTGCTCGCGGGGCTTGCAATCGGTGCACTGCTGGGCGGTGTAGTCGGTGGCGGCGTTGCGGCCGTGGTCTCGGCAAACGGTACGCAGCAGGTTGTGGCGCAGGGAGCGAGCGGCACGCTCACGCTCAACAACGCAGAGACCGCCACCGCGATCTCGGGTGTGGCCGCGGTGGCTACGCCGAGCGTTGTGACACTCGAGGTGGCGGGCGCAAGCGCGAGCGGATCGGGTTCAGGCGTGATCTACAGCGAAGACGGTTACATCGTCACGAACGCGCACGTGGTGACACTCGATGGCGCGGCCAGCGATAACGCCAAGATCCGCGTGAAACTCAGTGACGGCCGCATTCTCGACGGCAAGCTCGTCGGCGTCGACCCGTATGCCGACCTCGCCGTCGTGAAGGTCGAAGCTACCGGGCTTCCCGCTATTAAAGTGGCGGATTCCAGCAAGCTCAACGTGGGTGATCTCACGGTGGCCATTGGTGCTCCCCTCAACCTCGCGAACACTGTCACGAGCGGTGTTGTGAGCTCGCTCTACCGTGGCATCTCGGTAGGAAGCCCGCTCATTCCGCAAGACCCTGCAACACCGCAAGACGGTCAAGACGGTCAGGGCGACCAGGGTGGTCAGGGCGAACAAGACGGCGGCGACAGCTACGGCTTCCCGTGGGACTTCCGATTCGGCCTCCCCGATCAGGGGCAAGACGGCGGCCAACAGCAACAGCAACAGCGCACCGGCACGGTCACCCTGCCTGTTGTGCAGACCGACGCGTCCATCAACCCGGGTAACTCGGGCGGCGCGCTGCTGAACGGCAAGGGCGAGTTGATCGGCATCAATGTCGCTATCGCCTCGCCCACGAGTTCTGACGGCGTGGCCGGCAGCGCGGGCCTCGGGTTCGCGATTCCCTCGAACCTGGCGGCCCGGGTCGCCGACTCGATCATTGCTGGCGAACAACCCTCGCACGGCCTGCTTGGTGCGAGCGTCGCCGATTCGTCGCAGGACACCGACGAAGACGCTAACCACGCGGGTGGCCTGCTGGTCGACGTCATGAAGGGCGGCGCCGCCGACAAGGCTGGACTGCGCGCGGGCGACGTAGTCACTGCCGTGAACGGTGTGCCCGCGGTCGACGGCACCTCGGTGTCTGCGCTGGTGCGCATGAATGCGGGCGGCAGCACGGTCACGATCGACTACACCCGCGGCGGCAAGGCCGCGCAGACCGAAGCCAAGCTCGGCGAGCTCGAATGGTAAGGGCATAACGCTCACTCGTATCCCGTAGCATGGACACAATGAGCAGCACGTCACGATTTCGCTTCGAACAGGGCAACCTTGAAAAGCTCCTCGCCCTACCCAAGTACGTGCTCGCGCTCGTGCTGTCGTGGTTCGTGCCGCGTGTGAAAACCCGCTGGGTGTTTGGCAGTGGTGTGGGGGTCGGCGAGGGGGCGCTCGTCGTCGCCCGCGAACTCGCGAGGCGCGAACCGGCCACCCCCATCGTGTGGCTGACGGCAACCGAGATCGAAGCTGAGCAGGCGCGCGGTGAGGGGTTCACCCCCATCGCGCGCCGCAGCTGGGCCGGGTTTTGGGCGACGCTGCGTGCAGGGCAGATCGTAGTCACACACGGCCTCGGCGACGTGAACCGATTCGGCGTGCAGGGCGGCTTCATCACCCAGCTGTGGCACGGAGCACCGCTCAAGAAACTGCACTTTGATTCGCCCGTCACGACCGCGGTGCGAGGGCCCGCAATCGTGCGGCGCGTGCTGCGTCGCATGTACGCGCGCGGCGCGAATTCGGTCGATCTGTATGTCGCAGGCTCCCCGCTCGCCGCCACGCGGCTGCGCTCGGCGTTTCGCGTCGATCCGGGCAAGGTGCGGGTGCTGGGCGACCCACGCGACGATGCGCTTGCGGCGCAGGCCATCGATCCGGATCGCGCCGAAGCCGCGCGCACCGAGCTGATTGCGCGCGTGGGCGTTGAGCTTGGCGCACAGCAAAAGGTCGTGTTGTACGCGCCGACGTGGCGCGACGGTGCAGAGGATCCGCTGCTGCCCGAGGCGGCGGAGCGCGCCGCGATCGAGCGCGCGCTTACCGCGGCCGATGCGCACCTCGTGATCCGGTCGCACCCGCTCGGCGAGGGGGAGTGGGCGAGCTGGCACAGCGAGCGTGTGCACCTGCTCGGCAGCGACCGCGTGCGTGATATTACGCCGCTCTTGGGCGGCGTGGACTGGCTGATCACCGACTACTCGTCGATCGCCGTTGACTTCGCGCTGCTGCAGCGGCCTGTCGTATGGTTTGCTCCAGACCTCGCGCACTACACCGCATCACGCGGCCTGTACGAACCGCTCGAGGTGACCAGTTTTGGGCGCATTGCGCATGATTGGAACACGCTCGCGGCGAGGCTTACCGAGCTCACGACTTCGCACGCGGCGCTGCGTTCGGCGGTGTCAGATGCGCGGGCGCTCGCGGCACGCTTTCACGCGCACCCCGAGGGTGGGGCCGCGGGTCGCGTGCTTGACCAGATCGCGCAGTTGCAGCGCCCCGCCCGCGAACTCGTGCAGGCGCCCGCGGCGTTTTTTGAGAGCTTCTACGGCAGGCAGGTGAGTTGTAATCCGCTTGCGCTTGACCGTGAGATTGCCGCCCGAGCGCCGCACGTCACCCGATACTGGAGCGTAACGAACGAGACGCAGCAGGTGCCAGGCGGCGCGGTGCCGCTGCTCGTGGGCGGCCGTGAGTGGCACGCCGCTAGGCGCTACGCGAAATTGATCGTCGCGAACGATTGGCTGCGCTACGGTTTTCGCCGGGCGCGCGGCCAGATTGTGTTGCAGACCTGGCACGGCACGATGCTCAAGCATCTGGCGCTCGGGCGCCCAAAGGTCGGCTTGCGCACGCGCATCGCGATCAAGCGTGAGAGCCGGCGCTGGAGCCTGTTGCTGTCACAAAACCCGCACTCAACCGAGCAGTTTCGCGCGAGCTATGCGTTTCGTGGCCGCATCATCGAGGCCGGTTACCCACGCTGCGACAGGCTCGCGACAGCCGCGATTGGGCAAGAGCGCAACCCGATCGCAGTGTCAGTGGCCCGTGCGAGCCTTGGCGTGCACGCGGGCGAACGCGTGCTCGTCTACGCGCCGACTTGGCGCGACGGCGGCGTAACGCTTGTCGATGACCTCAACGTGGCTGCCCTCGCCCGTGAACTCGGTGATGGGTGGGTCGTGCTCGCGCGCGGTCATACCCGCACGCAGGCGTTTGGGGTGTACGGTGCGTACGGCGACGGCGGCCGTGTGATTGATGTGAGCGGCCACCCCGACATTAATGATGTGTTGATCGCCGCCGACCTGGTCGTCACCGACTACTCATCGATCATGTTTGACGCCACTGTGGCGTGGCTACCGCTCGTCTTCTTTGCCCCCGATCTCGCCGCGTACCGCGACCGAGAGCGCGGCTTCACGTTCGATTTCGAGCGTGAAGCGCCCGGCCCCATCGTCGCCTCACGCGCTGAGGTGATTGATGCGGCGCGCCGTATCGCAGAGCAGGGAAGCGAAGCCTGGTTTGAGGCTCACGCCGAGCGCTATACCTCGTGGCGCGAGAAGTTCAACCCGCACGACGACGGCCACGCGGCGGGACGCGTGGTCGATGAGCTCGAACAACTGGGAGCTTTCGCAGGCTAACCGCCGTTAGCGAGTAATTCCGCGTAACGTTTTGCGGCATCTGCAATATCGAGCTTCGCGATTTCAGACTCTGGCACGCCGAGGCGCGTCAGCTCTCGGTAAAGATATAGGGGAATGGGGCTGCGTGGCTGACGAGGCGTAGGGTCGCCGCGATCGGGCAAGATTCGGTCATTCACACAGCTCCAAAACGTCGCAGCATCGACCTCGAGCTGTGATCGTAAGATGTGGGCCCACATGCTCTTAGGGTATTGCGAGCCGTCTATGGGGCGCGAGATACGTGTGCGCAGTACGTGCCCGTTCCACAGGCGCAGAATGTAGGTTCGATGGTGCTGAACGGGCTGCCCGGTAGCGCCACGTTTCAGCTCCCACTGTTCAGTGAGACAGAAAGTGTCGTGGTCTTCGCGGGTTATCGGCGCATGTTTATGCTCCGCCACGTTCGAACCAATCAAGAAGCTCTTCGTCCGAAGACAGCTGCACTAACTGCACCAGTGCCCAGTTTTGGGCATGGTTAGGTGCGGTGGAGAGATGATCTTCCCAATCCTCTGCGTATTCCCGTAGGGCGTGCAGCATGTCTGCAAGGGCTTCGTCGACCGTGAGCCCCTCAGAAACGAATGGACGTGAATGCATCAGTGCGATCACTCGGCCACTCTCGTGTGCGATCTCAAGACCGGGCACAACAGTGCGAAAAAAATAATCCTGCAGTTTGTCGGCCGACACCACGGCAGATACTTCGGCACCGCGTGTAATCGTAACAACTTTGCCAGCGCGGGCACGGTCCAGCACTTCCTTGAGATGGGTGCGTGCACTAGAAAATGTCTGATAGTCGGAGGCTGTCGCAAGGGACACTATTTACTCCATCGGTCGCTGTAGGTCCATTAAGTACGTCGTGTACTTAGCGTACGTCGCAGAACGAAGCTTGGCAACGACGCGACGCGCTACGAGGAGATGCGGGAGCGGTCAACCACGCGGTGTGCCCCAAGTGCGAGGCCACGCAAGAACCCCGAACCCCAGCACACGTGCATGGTCACGAGGGTTATGGCAGTGAAGAAACGGTCGCGCGCCCCCCGCTGATCCGGAATGCGCGCGGTCGCAAACAGCACGCCCGCGAGGTACAGCGCGAGCGGTGTGAGCAGCAGCGGCCAGGCCGATGCCCAGGGCAGCGCGCCCGCACCGAGCAGCACAAGCGCGATGGTGCTCACGGCGAGGCCGATGACGAGGACCCCCGGCGCGAAGAAGCGCCAGGGGTTGGCGCGGCCGTAGCGGCGTACCAGCTCGGCACGCCAGGCTCCGGTCGCGAAAAATTGCCTGGCGAGCGCGGCGAAGCTGGCGCGTGGCCAGTAGGTCACCTCGAGCGCGGGAGCGAACCACACGCGATAGCCGGCGCGGCGCAGTCTGAGGTTGAGCTCCCAATCTTCACCACGCAGGATCTCGGGGTCATAGCCGCCCACGGCGTCGAGCGCCTCGCGGCGAAACACTCCGAGGTACGCGGATTCGGCGGGCCCGGGCTCACCGTCACCGTGATAGGCGCCGCCGCCTAAGCCGTATGGGCTGTTGTAGCCGCGGGCAATCGCGCGCTGCACCGGGCCCTCGCCAGCAGCGCGCATCACTCCGCCCACGTTTGCGGCATCGGCGTCGCGCAGCGCGGCGATCGCGCGTTCGGTGTAATCGTGGGTGAGCTCAGAGTGCGCGTCGACGCGCACGATGATGTCGTTGCTCGTGTGCGCGATCGCGAGGTTCAGCCCGGCGGGGATATCGCGGGCGGGGTTCTCGACGAGGCGCACCCGCGCGTCTTCGGCCGCAAGCTGAGCCGCGACCTCGTTGGTCGCGTCGGTCGAGGGGCCGAGCGCGATGACGAGCTCTTTCTCGCCCGTGTACTCCTGCGCTAACACGGTGCGCACCGCTGCCGCGAGAAAATCGGCCTCATTGAGTACGGGCATCACGTAGCTGACCGACGGCAAGGCGGGCAGCGGAGCAAGGGTGGGCGCGGGGTTGGTCACCTGTCGATCTTGCCACAGCGGGCTGAGCCGGGGCCGGGCCGGGGCCAGGCCGGGGCTCTTCACGGGATCGCCGCGGTATTCTATAGGGATGCAGATTGCGAAGGATGTGAAGCGCGCCGCCCGCCTGGCGCAGCGCGTACTCAAGGGGCGGCGGGCGTACTTCGAACTGCGCGACATGCTCGCGGCGCGCGGCCCGCTGCCGACCGAGCACTACCGCGTGGGCGTGTACTTTGCCGACAGCGACGTGAATATTTACCAGATGCGGCAGTGGTATGCACCGCTCGTTGAGCTGTCCAAGCAGCACCCGGTGCTCTTGCTCGCGCGCAACGCGGCAGGCGCCCGGCAGCTGATGCGCGAGAGCGGGCTCGACGTTGCCTTCGTGCAAAAAGTCACCGACATTGAGCGCGTCATCGCGGCCCAGAACCTCGACGTGATTCTCTACGTGAACCAGAACACCCGCAACTTTCAGATGATGCGCTACGGCGAGCGGTGGCACGTGTTTGTGAACCACGGTGAGAGCGACAAGATGTACATGACGAGTAACCAGCACAAGGCGTACGACTACGCCTTCGTCGCCGGAGACGCGGCGCGTGACAGGCTCTCGAAGGCGCTGTGGGACTACGACGTGACGACCCGCACGGTTGCGATCGGCCGCCCGCAGGCCGACCATTTGACGGGCGAACCGCCCTTCACGCCCGATGATCGCACCGTCGTGCTGTACGCCCCCACATGGGAGGGCGACCGGCCCGCCGCAAGCTATGGCTCGGTGGCAACTCACGGTGAGAAACTCGTGGCAAAGCTCATCGCAACGGGCCGGCACCGCGTGGTGTATCGCCCGCACCCCCGCAGCGGCGTCGTCGACGCGGGCTTTGGCGAGGCGAACAAGCGCATCATCGCAATGCTTGCCGAGGCCAACAAACACGATCCGACCGCGCAGCACGTCTACGACACCGCGCCCGCGCTGGGCTGGCAGCTGAGCCTGCCAGACGTGGCGATCTGCGATATTTCGGCGATGGTGTACGACCGGCTCGCGACGGGCAAACCGCTGATGGTGACGCAGCCGGTCGCGCCTGAGGCGTCGGTCGACGAAGGCGGATACCTGAGCGAGTGCGAGTGGCTCGCAGCGAGCGACTGCGACAACATCGAGGCTGTGCTCGACGCTGTCATAGGGGACGACGCGGCGCGCGAACGCCTCGGCGTCTGGTCGACCCGCTACTTTGGTGACACGACCCCCGGCGCACCCACGAAACGCTTCCACGCCGCGATCGAAGAGCTGCTTGCGAAAGCGGCGCACTGGCGAGAGCAGCAAGCGCGCGTCTGATCCGGATCATCGGGCCCGGGCCAAGACCGGGCCCGGGCCAAGACTGGGTGTGATGCAATAGGGGAGTGAGCACGAAGGAGCGGGGCGAGATGCGCGGTGAGGCGTCTATTTTGCACGTCGACATGGACGCGTTCTTCGTGTCGGTCGAGCTGCTTGAACGCCCCGACCTCGTGGGTAAGCCCGTTGCCGCTGCGCACGACACCGCACGGTCGGTCGTTTCGAGCGCGAGCTACGAAGCGCGGCGGTTTGGCGTGCGCTCGGCCATGCCCGTGGCGCGCGCCAAACAGCTGTGCCCGCAGCTCATTTTTGTGCCGCCCGTGTTTGAAAAGTATCGGGCGGCATCGCGTGAGGTGATGCGCATTTTTCACGAGTTCACGCCGCTTGTCGAGCCGCTCAGCATCGACGAAGCGTTTCTCGACGTGGCAGGCTCGACCAGGCTGTTTGGTACGCCCGCCGAGATCGCGAGGCAGCTGCGTGAACGGATTCGCAGCGAGTTGGGGCTGCCCGCATCTGTGGGGCTTGCGGGCACCAAGTTCATCGCGAAACTCGCGTCGCAGCGCGCCAAACCAGATGGGGTGCTCGAGATTGCGCCCGCGCGTACGCTCGAGTTCTTGCATCCGCTGCCCGTTTCGGCCATGTGGGGTGTGGGCCAGGCCACGGCGCGCTCCCTCACCGCGCGCGCCATTCACACGGTCGCCGACCTCGCAAACGAGCCCATCGACTCACTGCGCCGCATCGTGGGGGCGGCGAGCGCCGAGAAACTGCACGAGCTCGCGCACGGCCGTGACTTGCGCGGTGTTGAGACCGAGCGTACCGAGAAGAGTATTGGGCACGAAGAAACGTTTGAGTTCGATGAGCCCGACGGCGAGGTGCTGCGGCGTGAACTGTTGCGGCTGTCTACGCGTGTGGGGGAGCGGCTGCGTGCGCGGGGCATGACCACCCGCACCGTCGCGATCAAGCTGCGGTGGTCGAGCTTCGAAACGATCACCAGGTCGCGCACCCTATCGGAGCCCACGAGCGCGACGCAGCGCATCTATCTCACCGCCCGCGAGCTCTTTGAAGAGGCGTGGAGCGAGGGGCGCCGGGTGCGCCTGATCGGGGTGCGGGCCGAGCAGCTGGGAGAAGCGAACGGCGGGTTCGCTGGGTTGTGGGACGACGACGAAGACTTGAACGCCGTCGATCAGGCTGTCGACTCGGTGCGCGAGAAGTTTGGCGCGGCGGGTCTCGCACCGGCCAGCCTGTTGAAGGGGCGGGGCACACCTGTGGACCCGCGATCGCTGCAGCCACCGCGGTAGGCGCGGTAGGACTGTCGACTGAACATTGTGGCGTGTGCAATTTGCACTGGTGCAGGAGATCAGCGCTCGTGCAGGAGAAAAAGGCCGATTTCGTCCTGCAGGAGTGCAGATCTCCTGCGCGTGCGCTGCTCAGGGGGTGTGAACCTCGGGCGCCGGCGGCATGATCAGCACGGGGCACTTCGCGGTGTAGATGAGCCGGTGCGCGAGCACGGGGGACTTCATGCTCGCGCGGGTGCGCGGGGCGTCGAGCACGAGTAGCTCGGCCTGAGCCGCCTCGGCAAGCAACACTGTGCTGGGCGCACCCTGGAGTACCTTGCAGATAACAGGAATGTCTGGGCCGAGCTCTGCTGTGACGCGGCTGCGCAGTACGCGCTGGGCGCTCGTGAGCGCCGACTCGATGTCGCGCGACACCCCGGGTGGTTTTCCGCCCGGGGCAGCGGGAGGGATCGGGGCGCGCCACGCCTGCACCGCCACAAGGGTCGCCTCGCGCTGTTGCGCCTCGACCGCGGCTGCTCGCAGTGCCTGGGGGGATCCGCTGGAGGCGCTCACGCCTACCACTACGAACGTCATGCTGAGTCTCCTTTGTGATCGTGGTCGTGGTCGTGGTCGTGGTCGTGATCGTGTTGCCCGCGATCACCCGGCGCCTTCGACAGCGGGTCGGTGATGCTCTCGAGCGACTGTCTTTCGGCATTCACGCCGAAGATCAGCGCGATCACACCGCCCGCGATCATGATCCCCGCGCCGAGGTAATAGCCGGCCGCGAGCGGCCCACGGTCAGAACCGTCACCGATCATGGCACCGTAGAGGGTGGGCGCGATGGATCCGGCTATCTGACCGACCGCGAAGAAGTACGAGATCGCTTGCCCGCGCAGTTCGAGCGGGAAGATCTCGCTCACGGTCAGATAGGCGCTGGAGGCGCCCGCTGAAGCGAAGAAGAACGAGACGCACCAGAACACGGTCTGGGTCGTGGCGTTCAGCACATCGGCCTGAAACAGCGCGGCCGAGACCGCGAGCACACCGCCCGCGAGCGCGTACGTGCCGAAGATCATCTTGCGTCGTCCCAGCGTGTCAAACAGCGGCCCCAGCACGAGCGGGCCCGCAAGGTTTCCGATCGCAAACGGAAAGAAGTAGAACGCGATGTTGGCGGGTGAGATGTCATAGAACTTTTGCAACACGAGCGCATACGTGAAGAAGATCGCGTTGTAGAGAAACGACTGCGAGATCATCATGCTGAGGCCCAAGAACGTGCGGCGCGGGTAGGTGCGCAAGAACGTGTGGGCGACCTGACGAAACGGCACGTTCTTGAGCGGCACGACATCGAGCGCGAGGTTCTCGTCGACGTCGGCGAGCTTGTGACCTGCCGCCTTGATGTCGTCCTCGATCTTGGTGACGGTCGCTTCGGCCTGCTCCTCGTGACCGTGGGTCATGAGCCAGCGTGGGCTCTCGGGAATGTGGCGTCGCAGGTAGATGATGATCAGCCCGAGAAATGGGCCGATGAAGAAGCCGATACGCCAGCCCCAGGCGTTTGCAAAATCTTTGTCTGCCAGGAGGAAGAGGTTTGCGAACGCACCGATTGCGGCGCCCGCCCAGTACGTACCGTTGACGGCAATGTCGACGCGGCCGCGATAGTGTGATGGGATCAGCTCGTCGATGGCTGAGTTGATGGCGGTGTACTCGCCGCCGATGCCGAGGCCCGCGACGAAACGAAAGATCCACAGAAACCACATGGCGGGTGACAGGCCCGCGATACCGCTACCGATGAGGTAGATGGCGAGCGTCAGAATGAAGAGCCGCCGTCGGCCGAGCCTGTCAGACAGACGGCCGAAGAACAGCGCGCCGACAACCTGACCGATCAGGTAGATCGTGCCGGTGAACCCGACCTGCGCCGAGTTCATCTGCAGGTCGTGCGCGTACCCGGCGGTGGCGACGATCTGAATCTCGAGGCCGTCAAGAATCCACGAGGTGCCCAAACCCACGACAATTGACCAGTGAAACGCCGTCCACGGCAGCCGGTCCATACGGGCGGCGACGAGGCTGCGCACTGGCCCAGCAGGTTTCGCCTGCTCGGTGGCGCTCATCATGCCCTCCTTTGCCGGATCAGCGCGCGGGCGCCAGCCGACACCGCGCCCACCGCGCCCACCGCACAGCCCGCGGCAGCCCCTGCAGCAGCTATCGCCGCGAGTAGCCCGTGGTGTTGCGACGCCCACAGCTGCGAGCTGCGGCCGCGCGAGCGGGTGTCAAAGCTGCCGTGTGCGCCGTAGTCGCGCCCGCCCTCGCCGTCAGCGGGATCCCACAGATTGGTGGGTCGGTTTGCGCTCTCGGGGCGCTCGATCTGTTGCGACGCATAGCCGGTACGCGCGAGAAAACGGTCAAGCAGACCCGGTGCGACAGCGTTGGCCGCGAGCGTGAGGGCGGTGCTGCCGCCCACCCAGTATTCCCGGCGCCCAGGGTGATCGGCGGCGTATACGACGGCACGCGCCGCCACCTCGGGCTGATAGATCGGCGGCACGGGCTGCGCCGCCTTTGGCATGCGGTTGATCACCCAATCAAACTGGGGTGTGTTCACCGCCGGCATCTGCGGCATCGTCACGCGCACCCGGCTCTTGCGGTGCAACAGCTCGCACCTGAGGGCCTCGTGAAACCCCTGAATCGCGTGCTTTGACCCGCAGTAGGCGGTCTGCAATGGGATCCCACGGTAGGCGAGCGCCGAACCCACCTGCACGATCGTGCCGTGGTCTCGCGGCAGCATGCGGTGCAGCGCCGCCATCGTTGCATAGACATACCCGAGATAATTCACTTCGGTGACGCGCTTAAACTCGGCCGCGCTCATATTCGTAAACTCGGCAAACACCGACGTGAACGCGACGTTCACCCACACGTCGATCGGGCCAAACGCTTCTTCAATGCTCGTGGCGGCTTCGTCCAGCTGATCGGCGCTAGCGACATCGACCGGCACGACAAGCGCTGTACCGCCCGCGGCTTCGACGTCGCGTGCGGCTGCCTGCAGACCCGTCTCGCCACGCGCTAAGAGCGCCACTTTCGCGCCGCGAGCACCAAACGCCTGCGCGGTCGCGCGCCCGATCCCCGCGCTTGCACCCGTGACAACGACAACCTGGTCGGTGGGTGACGGGTCAGCGGAAGAAACGGTGATACGACTCATGATGGGCCTCCTTGGATCCCACTATGCGCGCCTCGCACTCAGCCGCAAGGGGGTTGTGTTTCCAAGCAAAGTGTTCGACCCTCGGGGCGAATGCGGTCACAAAACGCGCGGGTGAGCGCGGGTGAGAGGGCGAACATGACGAAGTCGGCAACGAAACAGGCGAAACAGGCATTGACTCGGGCACAGAAACAGGCCAAGCATGCGCGCCGGGCGCTCGCTGCCGAGACGGCGCGCGGCACCCGTGGCGCCGCGCGCAGCATCGATGAGACAGTGCAGGGCATCGATCGGCTGGTGCGCAATGTGCGCACGGGGCGGTTCGAGCGCAGCCTGGCGGCGCTGACGGCGCTGGGCGCGGTCGTCACCGCGGCCGAGATATTCTTTGAACACGACAAAGCCAGTTTTGGGAACCGGTGGATGTGGGCGCCCGTCATTCTTGGCCCGGTCGGCGCAGCGGCGGGCATCGCAGGCGTCTGCAGCAAACGCGCCGCGAAGACTGTGCTGCCCATCGCATCTGCCGCGATCGTCGCGAACGGCGTGCAGGGAGTGTGGCTGCACGGCCGCGGCATCGGGCAAAAGCCCGGCGGCTGGCGCAACTTTCGCTACAACATGGAGATGGGGCCGCCCCTCATGGCGCCCCTGCTCGTCACGCTCGTGGGCGGCATGGGGCTGCTCGCCGCCCTGCTGCGGCGCGAGAAGTGAGCGCGGCCACATGCCTGCGAAACGTCTCGAATCGTCGCTGCCTCTCGAATCGTCGCTGCCTCTTGACCCGGATCATGGGGGTGCGCGGTTTCCTGGCTTCGATGTGCTGGGGCAAGCGCAGCACTGGGACGAAGCTACCCGCGAGGTCGTGGAGGGGCGGCTCGAACACTCGCCCGAGCTGCAATTTTTTAGCGCGGCCGAGGGGGCTGCGGCGGCGGCGCTGTGCGACCAGCTGCTCGGCCAGCGCGCAGCGCCGCGCGTACCCGTTGCGCAGATGATCGATGAGCGGCTCGCGGCGGGGAGCACTGACGGCTGGCACTATAACGACCTGGCGCCCGACGATGCAGCGTGGAGACGGTCGCTCGCTGCCCTCGACACCGACGCCGTGGCGGCGTATAATGCACCGTTCGCCGAGTGCGGGTGGGGCGAGCAGCATGAACTATTGCGCCGTGTGCAGGCGCTCGGTGCGGGCGTGTGGCACACGATGGTCGCGGCGCACGTGTGGAGCCTGTGGAGCCGCTACGCCTGCACCGCGTTTTATGCGCACCCGTGGGCGTGGAACGAGATCGGCTTCGCGGGCCCCGCCTACCCGCGCGGCTATAAGAACCTGGGCGTCGACAGGCTCGAGCCTTTCGAAGTGCGAGACGCTCATCCCAGCGATGATCCGGTTGCAGAGCCGGAACCGCCGGAACCGCCGGAACCGCCGGAACCGCCGGAGCGCCCGGAGTCGGAAGAAGCGGAGGATAAACGATGAACGCGGTGCGGCAGCGCAACGAGTCGGCCTGGCTGCTTACACGTAACGGTGCTCGAGTCGAGCCCGCACTGCGCGCCCAGATGCGACAGTTCGCAGACAGCGACGAGATTGATCTCGTGATCGTGGGCTGCGGCGCGGGTGGCGCGACCCTGCTGCAGCGCACCGCGCGGGCGGGGCTTAAGGTCGCAGCGCTCGAGGCCGGGCCGTTCTGGGAGCCCGAGAGTGACTGGGTGAGTGATGAAGCCGGGTCGCACGGCCTGTACTGGACGGAGCCGCGCGAGATCGGCGGGGGCGATCCGGTGCCGCTGGGCGCAAACAATTCGGGCCGCGGGGTCGGTGGGTCGATGGTGCACTATGCCGGGTACACGCCGAGGCTTCATCCCAGCGACTTTTGCACGCACACGCAAGACGGTGTGGGCGCCGACTGGCCGATCGACTATGCGACGCTCAAGCCGTACTACGAGCAGATCGAGGGCGAGCTGCCGGTGTCGGGCGAAGCGTGGCCGTGGGGCGACCCGCACACGTACCCGTATAGCCCGCACCCCGTCTCGGGTAACGGTGAGATCTTTCAACGTGGGGCGCTCGCGTGCGGCATCACCGCAAAGGTGGGGCCCGTAGCGATCACGAGCGGCCGCTTCGGCAACCGCCCGCACTGCATTTATCGCGGGTTCTGCCTGCAGGGGTGCAAGGTGAACGCGAAGGCGTCGCCGCTCATCACGCATGTACCTGATGCGCTCGCGCACGGCGGCGAAGTGCGGCCAGATTCGATGGTCACCGAGATCGCGATCGACCAGCGCACCGGGCGCGCGACGGGAGTGTACTACGTGCGGGGCGGAGTGCCGCGGTTTCAGCGGGCCCGCGCGGTCGCGGTGGCGGGGTACTCGATCGAGACGCCCCGGCTGCTACTCAACTCGACGTCTGCACGGTTTCGTGACGGGCTGTGCAACGACTACGACCAGGTGGGGCGGTACCTGATGGTGCAGGGGGCGCCGCAGACCGCTGGTCGCTTCGACGAAGAGGTGCGCATGTGGAAGGGGCCGCCGCCCGAGGTGAGCAGCGAAGACTTCTACGAAACCGACCAGGCTGCCCCCTACAAGCGCGGGTTCTCGGTGCAGACGGTGTCGCCGCTGCCGATCACGTGGGCAGAGCATGTGATGGCGCAGGGATACTGGGGTGCAGACCTGCGCAACTACATGAGCGACTATGTTCACTGGGCGTGCCTCGGCGCGCTGTGCGAGTTCTTGCCGCAGCCAGGTAACCGGGTCACGCTGGCAGACGAGACCGACCAGTACGGGCTACCGATCGCGCGCTTCGACTACACGCAGTGTGACAACGACCGGGCGCTGCTGCGGGCTGCGACGCGCGTCATGGAACGCATTTTGCGGGCCGCGGGAGCCGACGAAGTGATCACGATCGAGCGCGCCGCGCACCTGGTCGGCGGTGCTCGCATGGCCGCGACCGAACAAGAAGGGGTCGTCGACGCCGACTGCCGCAGCTTTGCGGTGCCGAACCTGTGGATTGTGGACGGCAGTGTGCTGCCCACTCAGGGCAGCGCGAACCCGGCGCTCACCATCATGGCGCTGGCGGCGCGCGCTGCCGACCGGCTGGTGGGCAGTGCCCGGCACGGTGACTGAACACGATTGGAAGGAGTAACACGATGACTACGGTGAGCGAGTTTGTGATCCGGCGCGTGAAGGAGTGGGGCGTGAGCCGCGTGTTCGCGTTCCCAGGAGACGGCATCGGCGAGTTCGATGGCGCCCTCGGTGACGCGCAGCGTGCCGGGGAGGGGCTCGAATACGTGCGCCCCACGCACGAAGAGATTTGTGCGCTGATGGCGACCGCGCACGCCAAGTTCACGGGCGAGGTGGGCGTGTGTATTGCGACGTCGAGCCCCGGCGCGTTTCATATGCTGAACGGGCTGTATGACGCGCAGATGGACAACCAGCCGGTCGTCGCCATTATTGGGCAGCAGGGCCTCAACGCGCTGGGCACGTTCACGCAGCAAGAGAGCAACCTCGAGCGGGTGCTCGCCGACGTCGCGGTGTACGTGCAGACGATCGTTTCGCCCGCGCAGGCGCAGGCCGTCGTCGACACGGCGTTTCGCACCGCCCGCGCGCGGCTCGGGCCCGCCGTGGTGATCTTGCCGCACGACGTGCAGGGCATGCCGTTCACCGAGCTTGCGCCTGAAAACTGGGTGTCGCGTTCGAGCGCGGTCGCCCCAAGTTTGAGGTTCACGCCACCCGCGGCAGACATTGAGGCGGCCGCGGCGCTCATCAACGCGGGGCACAAAGTGACCTTTCTCGTGGGGCACGGCGCAAAGGGGGCCACCGACGAGGTGCTCAAAGCTGCCGAGCTGTGCGGGGCAGGCATCATCACGACCCTGCGCGCCAAACAAGTGGTGCCGTCTGACGTGCCGTTTCACACGCAGCAGCTGGGGCTACTCGGGTCGCTGCCGAGCCTGCACCAAATGAACGACTGCGACACGCTCGTGCTGCTCGGCACGAACTACCCCTACGGGCAGTTCTTACCCAAGAGCGGCCAGGCCCGCGCCGTGCAGGTCGACCTGAAACCCGAGCACACTGGCCTGCGCTATCCGACAGAGATCAACCTGTGGGGCGACGTGCGGGCCACCCTGCAGGCGCTCCTGCCGCACCTCACACAGCAGACCGACCTGTCGTGGCAGCAGACGGTCGCGCAAGAGATGACGGAGTGGGAGGAGGAAATGCGTGCGCAGGCGATGCTGAACTACGAAGACGGCGTCAACCCCAGGCGCGTCTACTACGAACTCAACGAGCGGCTGCCCCCTCGCGCGATCGTCACGGCAGACGCGGGCACGACCGCTGACTGGTACGGCCACCACATTCGGTTGCGCGAGGGCATGCAGGGCGACCTGTCGGGGCGGCTCGCGAGCATGCTCGCCGCGATGCCGTACGCGGTGGCCGCCAAGTTCGCGTTTCCTGAACGCTGTGTCGTGTGCACCATTGGCGACGGCGCGTTTCAGATGCTCGGCATGAACGAACTCATCACGGTCAAGAAATACATGCAGCAGTGGGAGAACCCGCAGCTCATCATCATGGTGCTGCACAACAATGACCTGTCGCAGGTGTCGTGGGAGATGCGCACAGAAGACGCGAACCCGGTCTGGTCGACGTCACAAGACGTCGAATCGGTCGACTACGCCGGCTGGGCTGAGCTGCTCGGCTTTGCCGGGATCAGGGTCACCCGCGATGACCAGGTCGCCGCCGCCTGGGACGCGGCGTTCGCGCACCGCGGCGTCACCCTCATCGACGCCCACACGAGCAAGAACGTGCCCCCGCTGCCGCCGCACATCACGTTCGAGTTCGCCAAGAACACCGGGCTCGCGCTCGTGAAGGGGGACCCCGACACGGCAGAAGTCGTGAAAGACACCGCTAAGGCGCTCTTCTCAGAAGGCGTCGAGCGCGTCAAAGAGACAGTCAGGGACACGCTGCATGACACGCTGCACCGGGGGCGCGACCGTGGTGAGCAGGGCGAGCGCGGTGAGTAAGATGATCCGGATCATGATGGCCCGGATCATGCCGGCACGGATCATGCCCGCACGGATCGCGGCCCGGAGCGGTGACATGGATGCCCCCAAGATCACGCAGCTCGATGCGAGGGTGTACACAGTGCCTACCGCGGGCCCCGAGGCCGACGGCACGATAGCGTGGAACGCCACCACGATGGTGATCGTGCAGGCGCACGCGGGCGACCTCGTCGGCACAGGGTGGACCTACGGCGCGGCAGAATGCGGGGCAGTCGTGCAGCGCACGCTCGCCCCCATCGTCGTCGGCCACAGCGCACTCGACGTGGGCGGCCGGTTTCTCGACATGGTGCGCGCCGTACGCAATGCGGGCAGGCAGGGCCTCATCGGGTACGCCATCTCGGCCGTCGACGTCGCACTCTGGGACCTCAAAGCGCGCCTGCTCGGTGTGCCCCTGCACCACCTACTCGGAGCCGTGCGCGACACCGTGCCCGTGTACGGCAGCGGCGGCTTCACCACCTACTCAGACAGGCAGCTCGCGGGGCAACTCGAAGGGTGGGTACACGAGCAGGGTATGTCACGAGTCAAGATGAAGATCGGCGAGTCACGCGGCAGCGAAACCGGCCGCGACCTCGCCCGCATGCGGCAGGCCCGCGAGGTGATCGGCCCGCACACCGAACTGTACGTGGACGCCAACGGAGCCTACACGCGTAAAGAGGCGATCCGTGTCGCCCGCGCCGCCTCCGACTTGAACGTCACCTGGTTCGAAGAGCCCGTATCGTCAGACGACCTCGACGGGCTACGCCAGGTACGCGACTCGATCGACGCCGACGTCACGGCGGGGGAGTACGGCTTCGACCTGCCTTACTTTCAACGCATGTGCGCGGCGCAAGCCGTCGACTGCCTGCAAATCGATGCCACCAGGTGTGGCGGCATCACCGAATGGCTGCGCGTCGCGGCGCTCGCCGCAGCGTACGGGCTTGATGTGTCTGCGCACTGCAGCCCACAGTTGCATGCGCACGTGGCGGCGGCCACCCCCAACCTGCGGCACATCGAGTGGTTTTACGATCACGCCCGCATTGAGGGCCGCTTCTTCGATGGCGTGCTCGACCCAACGGGCGGTTCGTTGCGGCCTGGTGGTGACGCACCGGGCAGCGGGCTGACGCTACGGGCGCGCGATGCCGAGCGGTTTCGTGTGGGGTGAGTGGCTCTGGCCGTAGGACCCACGCGCGTACTCGCGAGTACGTGCCCACAACAAGGAACAGGAGAGAAATCATGCCTCAGAACAAGACACCGCAGCTGAAAGACCCCGAGCTGTACGATCGGCTCCGCGAAGACGGTGCGTCAGAAGAGAAAGCCGCCCGTATCTCAAACGCGGCCGCGAAAGAGGGCCGGTCAGAGGTCGGGCGGCGCGGCGGCAAAGCCGAAGACTACGAGCAGCGCACCGTGCGCGAACTGCGCGGCAGAGCCAAAGAGCTGGGGCTCACGGGCTACTCGGCGCTCAAGAAGAGCGACCTAATCCGTTTACTGCGCGATCATTGAGATGGGTGGCCGCGACGCCTTAGTTTTTACGCCCGGTCAGGCTGCGCAGAAGCCAACCGATGACGGCGAGAATCAGCAGCACGATGCCCACCCAGAGCAAGAAGTTCACGGCCTCTACGAGTCCACCGACTACCGCGAGCACGATGGCGATAATGATGATGATGACAAAGAGAATATTCATGCCTCGACGGTAAGCCTGAGGGGCCGACCCCGTACACCCCCTTGCGGTCGGCGCCTGGTTAGGGTTCAAAATCGTCGTGCAGTGAAACTTTGCTCAGCTCAATGATGCCGCTCGGTAGCTTCCAGTAGTGCAGTCTGCGGGCCTGGGGTGTGTGCGACTCTAACGACACTCGCCAGCAGGTCGACCCGTCTTCGCGTCGCACGTACGGATCGCCGCCGCCTGTTCCGGTGCGCAGCTGGTGCAGCTCGCGCGACGCGATGTGCGCCGCGCGGTTCATCACCACGTCGGCAACAGCGCGCATGGCTTTGCTGAATGACCGCTCGTCGAGCTGTTCAACACTGGCCGCGAAGCCCGGGCCGATCTCGTAGCGTTTGAGGGGAAACGAGTGCTTATCGGAGGCGGTCGTGCGCGCCACCCACGCGCACACTATCTCGTGGCGCAACCATGATTCGGCATCGGGCCAGTCACTGCGGTGGGAGGCACGATCCGGCCGGATCTCGCTGGGTGAGGCGCTGCGAGCTTCGCGCAGCTCTTGGGTGAGGCGCGAGACCATCAGGCTGAGCTCGGTGCGCCGCTCGCGTTCGCGGCTGAGCTCTGCGCGTGTGCTGCTGACCTCGTCTTGGAGCTGGTCGATCGTCTCGTGGTCGGTGCCCGCCCGCATTTCGCGGCTAAAGCGTTCAAAGGCACCGCGCAGCGAGGTGAGCTCATCGCGTACAGCGTGCATGTCGTGCGCCGAGGCCAGAGCGACTGACGCAGTGGCCGCTGGCGAATGCGTTGTCGAGTTGACAGTGCTCTCTAGCGCTAGTGCGTGCAGGTTTTGTTCGGCCATGTTGCCCGGTTCCTGCTGAACGCGGGCGGCACGCGGAGCGTCGGGCGGAGCGTCGGGCGGAGCGTCGGGCAGAGCCGGAGCTTCAGATATCACCTGTGGTGTGGCTCGCTCGGATGCTTCGGGGCTTGGCGCATCAACGCCCTCGTGCAACCACGGTGTGCCGTCGCGCAGCAGGGGCAGCGGTGTGACCAGTGCGGTCTCGTGGTCGACGTCGATGAGGGTCAATGCCAGCTCGGCCCCGGTGCGCACTACCCGGGTGCGTACCGTCTGCCCGAGGTGCACGACGTCTGACACGAGCACGCCGTCGTCATCTTCGGCCGGGTCGTCTGCGCCCTTGACCACGTCGCGGCGGCGCAAAATGAAGTGCTCCAGGAGCGGGTGCAGCACGAGCGTGGCGCGTCGCTCGGTGACTTTCACGATGCGTGCGAGGGTGATTGAGCCGTCGGTAAACCGGTCGATCTCGTCTTGGGGCGAGGCCGGCTCGGGTGAGAGATGTTTGTCGAGCAGCCAGCCAGAAACGGGAGCGCCCACGACGAGCCCGTCGCCAAGCGAGATTGCAGGTGGCAGCCTGTCGGAGTTAATGAGTGTTTGCCGGCCGTCTGCGAGGCGGGCCACGTTGCCCGTAGCACCCGAGACTCGCTCGACGATCGCTTGAGCCCAGACGGGGCGAAGGGAAGGTTCGGCGGAAGGCGCCGCTGTGACCTGCGCAAGCGCGTCATCAACGAGCTCGTCGACGGGGTGCCGGTCAGGAAACCGCAGGATCGAGCGGCGGTAGTCGGGGTCTTTGCCAAACGAGGGTGGGTACGAGCGAGCGGTGCCATTAAACACGTGGGCTTTGGGTGGCAGCATCGACTCGAGCGCGTAGGTGAGCGGGCCGGTCAACACGGTCACCACGTCGGCGTCACCGTCTAGCTCATGGGCGACGTGCGCGGGGTCGTACCCGAAGCTGCCCGAGGCATCGACCGTGCTGACGACAACGAGCGGCCGATCCCGCGCATCAAGAATCAACCGAGCGAGCTCGGCCACCTCAGAGCTGTCGTCAAAATGCCTCATGTGCTTAGTGTGTCAGTAACCGGTGACAAAGCGGCGGCGTGGCGCGAGAAAGCCGCTAATCTAGCACGTCGACCCTCCGCGTTGGCACTCGCTAATTTGAGCCAAGAGGACCGCCCTGCTCCAGCCGTTCTGGACGGAAGCTTGCATGTACCAGGCGCGCGTGGGGCGATCCTTGACCTTGCTGCGCAACAGGTCGTGGTGCCCCCACGGGACCGCGAGGAGGAGCTCAGTGGGGATTTCCGCCACAGGCTGCGGCGAAATTTCGGCGGTAACCGGGACGTCTTCACTTTTCGCCACAGGCCGTGGCGAAATCTCGAGATAAGGGTACTCGCGGTAGAAAGCGAGCATTCGATCGATGTTGCGCGCGGAGAGTCCCTTCTCTTCAGGAAACTCGTTACGCAGGGCGCGGGCTAGGTGAGTTGAGTCGGCGTGGTTTTGAGGCTGCACAGGCGGAATGGAAGCTCATCACGGCGACCCATAATCTGTGTAAATTGTGGCGTCATGCCACGAATCGCCCGGTGGGCGGGGTGGTGGGAGCGGCCGGATGAGCAGCGGTAAGGGCGGACCCTTGCCGCTGTAACGGCCCGAGCGACCACATACCGCTCTTGAAGGGCGGTGAGGAGGACACTGCTGGCGTTCGCGGCGGATTTCTCAAGATTAGGGGCGAGGCCGCTGTGTGCGTCTTTCGCATTCAAGCAACACGCTCTTCAGCTAATCGATTGCCTCCTGCGGCAATCATCGGGTGCCAAACGCAGTTCATCCGTGAGGCGCGACATCATACGGACGTGTGCGGCGGCGTGGCGCGAGAAAGCCGCTAATCTAGCACGATGAACGACCGTTACGCAGGCACGAAGCTGATTCGAGGTCTCACCCACACGCTGCTCGGCGGCCTCGTGGGCGGCGTGCTCGGCGCCGCGTTTGTGGTGGGCGTGACCTCGCTCATCAAACTCCTTCTCGACCTGGTGTCACGCCAAGACAACTGGGTGACGCTCGCGGCCCCGTTTGCGGGAGTCACCGTCTCAGCGCTGCTGCTCTACCTGTTTGCGCAGGGCCGCGCAAAACAGCAGCTGGTCGAGCACGAGCTCGCACCGCAGGGGTTCATGGCTTGGCTCCGTGCACCGTCGAATGCGCTGCGGGCAGACCTGACGGGTGATGTGGTGCGAGCCGCGGGGCATGAAGAGCGGTTTCCCTGGCAGTTGGCGCCGTTGCGCGCACTGGCGATCATTTTCACGGTCGGTTCTGGTGCGCCGATGGGCACAGAGTCGCCTGCCGCGCACCTGGGGGTCGCCGCGGGAGCGTCGCTTGGTGGCTGGGGCAAACGACTGGCAGACCTTGCGCGCCCCGCAGCGATAAGCGGTGGCGCAGCTGGTGTCGCCGCTCTCATGGGTTTGCCGCTCGTGGGGCTGGTTTTTATGCTCGAGCTCGGCAGGCGCAATAGTGCCCCCGTCTCGGTGTTGCGAGCGATCGCTGCGGGGCTCGGGGCCACTATCGGCTGGGCGGCGAACGCTTCGCTGCATCTCGACTTCATTCGGTTGATCGCTCCACTGGCGGGGCCCCAGGGCCCCGGCCAAGCACTGCTCATTGCGCTGTTGGTGGGCACAGGAAGTGGGGTCTTTGGGGCCGTGATGGGAGCCGGGATCTACCGCGCCCGGCGCTGGTCATCGAAGCCGCTACTCAAGGTGCTGCTCGGTGGGCTCGCGCTGTTTTGCTGCATCATCTTGATCCGGATCATTGCGGGCCCGGGAGCCGCGCTTGGACCCGGGGGCGGGGCGATTTCGTGGGCTGAGGGCGCTGAAGCGTCGCTGTGGGTGCTGCTTTTGGTCGCGGCGCTGCGGGCGGTGGCGACGATCGCGACGGTGGCAGCGGGCGGTGTGGGTGGGTTGTTTGTGCCGCTGCTCGCAGTGGGCGACCTGGTCGGTCGCGCCTTCGCGCCGACGTTGGCGGCGGCATCGACCCTCGCCGCGTCGGCGGGGCTGCCGGGGCGATTGCGGGCGGGTATCGGCTGCCGTTCACGGCAGTGGGGCTGGTGCTTTCGTTGGGTGGGCCGCTCGGTGCGCGCTTCACAGGTGTAGCGACGGTGTTGGTGGCGGTGGCAGCCAGCATCGTGGTGGGGTACCTACTCGAACGCTTCGATGCGCGCCAACTCCGTGGCAGTGATCGCGAAGCGCTCGCCCGCTAGCAGTGGTAAAGGCGGTGGGTGTACGCGGTCATATACTGGACGCCGTACGAACCAAAATAGACGGGCTTGGGAGGACTTTTGGATCGAGAGAGGGCCACGCGACGCGCGAGCACTACAGTAAGGTCGGGCCGGGAGAAGCGGCGTGGGCGAGTGACGGGTGCGGTCGCGTTTGGCGCGGCCGCAGTGACAGGGTTAGCGTTCTCGCTGATGTCGATGCCTGCCGCGATGGCGGCCCCCGGGTCGATGCAAATCACCGACGATGCCAGTTGGTTTGCGGCCATTGAGGCCGCCAATGCCGGATCAGGGGCGATGGTGCGAGCGGAGCTTGACGCAGATGTCTACGCTTCGACCTTCTCCCTGGAGCAGGTGACGCTCGAGCGGGGCACGCTGCTGCTAGACCTCAACGGGCACGAACTCGTGCTGACCACGTTCGCTACAGGTGCGCCTGGATTCGTGATCTCGGCCGGTGCGGTGCTGAGCCTTTCGGGGGCCGGGGAATTGCAGGTGTTTGCTGGCGGCGGCGGCGAGGGCGTGAACGCCGCCAATGGCGCACCGGGCGAGCCGGGCGAGAACGGGGGTGACGCGGCTGCCGGGCACGACGGCTATGGCGGCGACGGTGGTGGTGGCGGTGGCGGTGGCGCAGGCTTCGACGGTGGCGCAGGCACGACTGGTGGTGCCGGGCTCGTCAATGAGGGTGCGCTTGTTATTGCCGACATGAACAAGACGAAATTTACGGCCACAGGCGGCGAAGGCGGTGCCAGTGGGGCTGGCGGTATGGGCGGCATCGGTGCCGCAGCAGGCAATGGTGGCGCCGGCGACGGCACGGGCGCTGGTGGCCACGGCGGTGACGGTGGCGCAGGTGGTGCTGGCGGCAACGGTGGCGCCGGCGGTGACGGCGGTGCGGGGTACGCCAGCCAGGGCAGCATCTTGATGCTCGCCTACGATGTCCCCGATCTTAACGCTTCACCCTTTGTTGGGGGTGGATCTGGGCTTCCTGGCTCAGGCGGTGCGGGTGGCCAGGGCGGCGGAGCCGGTATCGGCGGCGCGGGTGGAGAGCATGGTGTGTCGGGGCTCAATGGCTCCGCGGGCCATCTCGGATCCAATGGAGCTGCCGGCAATAACGGCGTTGACGGCGATAGTGGCTGGGAGCTGTACGACTCTGTCGATTTTCTTGCAGGTGACCTCACCACTATTGATGTGAGTGGGACTGGGGTGCTGCGCGGCGAAACGACCTTCGCGCTGGCCAGCTGCACCACGGGCGCAATCGGAAACGTGGCGACGCTCGCAACGCGGGCAGAGCTCGATTTTCTGCTGCGCGACGGCTACACCTTCGCCGGGTGGGGCAGCATGGTGACGGACTCATCAGGCACAGGGCGCGTTTTGCCGGCCCTAGACGATGTCGTCGATGCTGATACTCCCGTGTGTGGATCGGTCGCGATCGGTGAACCATGGGGCTCTGTGTGGACCAAAAACGCTGAACCAGAAAATCCCGATGGTGATAGTGACGGCGACGACGCAAACGGAAACCCAGACGGCGCGACTCCCGGCCAGGGCAACGGCAACGAGCAAACGAAGAAGCCTGCGGTGAGTGGTGTCGCTGGAGTGGCGAATCAGGGCGGGGAGGCGCTTGCCCACACCGGGCAGGCGGTCAGCCCGCTCGCACCGGGTGGCGGAGCTCTCGTGCTCGCTGCGATCGGTGGCGGACTGATCTGGTGGCGTAGGCGCACTGCATAGACACTGCGGGGCCAAAACTGGTGGTTATGCGTGCTCATAACCACCAGTTTTGGCCCCACGCGTGGCCCCGGGTGGGCGCTGAAAGTTACATAGGTCTGCTCGAGTCTCCGAGGTTCGACTAGCATCGTGAACACTTGATGATGCGTAAGTGCTCAATGCGGAGTACGCTGGGGGCATGAACAGCATGACAGTGAACCCGGCGCACCTGTCGAATGACGACTGGGCGCGCATGCGCGCGTTCCTAGAGTCGGCGAAGAAGCACGGTGAGGTAGTTGACTTCTCCACCCGTGTAGAGCTGCTGACTCCTTCCGAGGTCGCCAAGCGGTTGGGGATGTCTCGGTCTACGGTGCTTCGTCGGATCGCTGACGGTGATCTCCGGGCTACCAAAGTCGGCACCCACCACCGCATCCCGCTGAATGAGTACGAGCGATACAGTCGCGAGCTGATGCGTCGCATGGCGGAAGCGTCCGCTGCCGATACCGACGCCGAGCTGTTCGGTGAGTGAAGCGCCGCTACTCTTTTTCGACGCCAATGCGCGCGCCTCGCCGGTCACCCGAACGCTGCTGATCGCAGGTTCGCGTTCGGATGGTCTGCGGTGGACGTGGTCGAAGCATGTCGAGGTCGAAGCCGATCGACACGCTCGAGGGCAGGCGTCGCGGACCTCGGTTGTGCGTACGGAGATTCTCGGCACAGAGCTGTCGCCGACCGCGCAGGGCACGCATGGTCTGGTGACCAACTCTCTTGAAGATCGGCAGGTGATGGCTGATGCGATCCGTGCGGGCGCTCGATACCTGATATGGCCTGTGTCCGCTGCGAGGCGTGTCTTGACGACGCGGCGGGTTTACAGTTCGGGCTGTGCCCCGAGCGCAGGGTTCTCTAACTGAACATCTGCGCATCACCTCGACCAACGCCTTGAACATACGCACGGGTTCGTTGGAGAGATAGAGCATTGAGTAGTTGACGATCCAGCAGCAGTCAATCCTGCGAGGGCCGGGAGCAACACAATGCCAGCAAACAAAAAATCACCCCCGACTCGAAAGTCGGGGGTGATTACTGGGGTGGACGACGGGACTTGAACCCGCGGCCACCGGCACCACAAGCCGGTGCTCTACCAACTGAGCTACGCCCACCATGCTGTTCCTTCTCGCCGGGGCGATCGGGGCAACATGTAAGAGCATAACTCATGCCGGCCAGGCCTCGCCAAATCGCGTGCACCTCGCGCGCGCCGCGCCTGCGCGGGGGCTGCACGCACAAAGTCTTCACCCGCGCGGCAGCGCATTCTGTGTAGTGTGAAGACATGCTCGAGATATCGCCAGAGGAATTCGAATCGATGGTCGCCGACGGCCTCGATTCGCTGCACGATGACATGATGCAACAGCTCGACAATGTCATCTTTATGGTCGAAGACAAACCAGAAGATGGCAGTGACACCCTCGGCATCTATGACGGCTTCTCGCTCGCCGAACGCAATGTCTATGGGTACGGCGAGCAGCCCGACCGCATCGTGCTGTACCGCGAGAACCTCATCGTACACAGCGCAGACAGAGACGAGCTTGTGCGCGAGATTCGCATCACGCTTGTGCACGAAATCGCGCATTTCTATGGCATCACAGAAGCGCGCATTCACGAACTGGGGTGGGGATAATGCGGGCAGAAGCGACCACGCTCGATCGCGCAGAAAGTGCGGCGCCTACGGGCCGGGTGTCTCCGGGCGCTCATCTGGCCGATCAGGCAGAGCGCCAGCGCGAGCCCGTGTGGCAGACGGTGGTGTGGGACGACCCGGTGAACCTCATGTCGTATGTCGCGTACGTGTTCAGGCGGCACTTTGGGTTCGACGAGGCGCGCTCTGAACAGTTGATGCTGCAGGTGCACAACCAGGGCCGCGCTGTCGTGGCCGAGGGCACTCGCACCGCGATGGAGCTGCACGTTGAAGCGATGCACGAGTACGGCCTGTGGGCCACCGTTCAGCAGGGAGGAGCCTCATGAGAATCGCGCCGCTTCCGGGCGGTGGCCTGCGCCTCACGCTCGAGATCGAAGAGGCGGCGATGCTCGATCAGCTCGTCACCCAGCTCACCCAGCTGCTGCAGGGCCACAGCAAGACAGCGCTCGATCCGGATCCTTTGTTTGCGAGCCTCGAAGTGGGCGGCACCGAGGAGCTGCCCGAGGATCCGGCGCTGGCGCGACTGTTTCCTGACGCGTATGAGAGCGCCGATGACGCTTCGGCGTACCGCCGGGTCACCGAGCAGGGGCTCGTGAATCGCAAGCTGCAAGACGCGATGCGCGTCACGGCCGATCTGGGGCTGGGGGCCGGCGTGCCCGATGACGCGCACGACGTGACGGTCGATATTACGCCCGAGTCCCTGCCGGCCTGGGCGCGCACGCTCACGGCGCTGCGGCTGGCGATGGCGGCCCGGATCGGGCTCGAGTCGGCTGAGGACCATGATCTGCTGTCGGATCAAGAGTCCACGCGCGGCACGGTGCTCGTGTTCGACTGGCTTGCCGCGATCCTGGATTCGGTGCTCGCCGTCATGAAGTAACCGCTCGAGATGTACCCCCGCAATCAAAGGAGATAGCACGATGAAGAAACTCATCAACGGCCCGGGCACGGTGCTCGTCGACTCGCTGAAGGGGGTCGCTGCCGCGCACCCCGAGCTGAGCGTCGACCTTGACACCTGCGTGATCACGCGCACCGACGCCAAGGCGGCAGGCAAGGTGGCGATCGTTTCGGGCGGCGGCTCGGGCCACGAACCCCTGCACGGCGGCTTTGTGGGGGAGGGCATGCTTGATGCGGCCGTGGCGGGCGAGATTTTCACGTCGCCCACGCCCGACAAGATTCAGGCCGCTACCGTTGCCGTAGACCGGGGTGCTGGCGTCTTGCACATCGTGAAGAACTACACGGGTGACGTGCTCAATTTCGAGATGGCGGCAGAGCTCGCCGAGCTCGAGGGGGTCGAAGTGGCGAGCGTCGTGGTAGCCGACGATGTGGCGGTGCAGGATTCACTGTTTACGGCTGGCAGGCGTGGGGTGGGGCTCACGGTGCTGCTCGAGAAGATCGTGGGGGCGGCGGCCGAAGAGGGGCAGAGCCTGGCCGAGGTTACGGCGCTCGCACAGCGGGTGAGCGAGCGCGGCCGGTCGATGGGCATGGCGCTCACCAGCTGCACGGTGCCCGCGGCGGGCAAGCCCACCTTTGACCTGCCCGAAGACCAGATGGAGATCGGCATTGGTATTCACGGTGAGCCCGGGCGGCACCGTGAGCCGATCGCCGGGGCCGCTGACATCGCACAGCAGTTGCTCGCACCGATCCTCGCCGACCTTGACGCGCGAGGGCCCGCCATCGTGATGCTCAACGGCATGGGGGCCACCCCGCAAATTGAGTTGTATCTCATGTACGCCGAGGTGGCCGCGCTGCTACAGGAGGCGGGGGTCACCGTCGCCCGAAATCTCGTCGGCAACTACATCACCTCGCTCGATATGGCCGGGTGTTCGGTCACCGTGCTCGCCGCCGACGACGAGATGCTGCGGCTGTGGGACGCACCTGTGGTGACGCCCGGCCTACGGTGGGGTAAGTGATGGCCAGCACCACGCTCACCACTTGGATCGACCTGTTTTGTGCCGGTGTAGAAACAAACCGTGACTGGCTGACCGAACTCGACTCGGCCATTGGTGACGCAGACCACGGCAGCAACATGGCCCGCGGCATGGAGGCTGCCGCCGCAAAGGCCGCGGCCCTCGCGGAGGCCGCGGGTGGCCCCGTAGCGGCGAACGAGCTACTCAAAGCGGTGGGTATGACCCTCGTCAGCTCCATCGGCGGTGCGAGCGGCCCACTGTATGGCACCTTCTTTTTGCGGGCCGCGGTCGCGGCGGGCCCCGTAGCGGAGCCCAGCGCCAGCGAGCTCGCGGCGGCCCTGCGCGCGGGGCTTGACGGGATCATGGCGCGCGGCAAGGCCGTGCCGGGGGACAAGACGCTCGTCGACGCGATGGCGCCGGCCGTGGAAGCGTTCGAAGCGGCGGCGGGGAGCGGAGACAGCGCGGGGACCGCGGCGCAGGCTGCCGCTACCGCTGCGCAAGCGGGGCGCGACGCGACCGCACCTATGGTGGCGCGCAAGGGGCGCGCCAGCTACCTGGGTGAGCGCAGCGCGGGTCACATCGACCCGGGCGCCGCTTCCACCGCCCTCCTGTTCGAAGCCCTCGCCGCCGCGACGGCCGCCACAGCACAGCGTGCAAAGTGACCGGGCGCACGAAGTGATGGGCTACGCATCGTGAATGGCATCGCATCGTGATTGGCATCGCATCGTGATTGGCATCGTCGTCGTCTCACACAGCGCCAGCTTGGCCGCCGCGGCGGTCGAGCTCGCCCTGCAAATGGTGCCCGCGGGCGGCACGCTCATGCAGGTCGCGGCTGGCGCGGGGGTAGACGGGGCCGGTCTTCCCGTGCTCGGCACCGACGCGATGGCCGTGGCAGACGCGATTGACGCACTCGCGCAAGACCCAGGCTGCACCGGCATCGTCGTGCTCATGGACCTGGGCTCTGCCGTGCTGAGCGCCGAGCTCGCGCTCGAACTGCGTGCCAGCGACACCCCGGCAATGCTCGTGGGAGCCCCGTTCATCGAGGGGCTCCTGACCGCCACGGTGTCGGCGGCGAGCGGCGCCTCGCTCGACGAAGTCGCGCACGAAGCGGCGCACGCGCTCACCGCTAAAGCGGCGCAGCTGGGCGAAGCACCCCCGCAAGCCGAGACGCCCGCGAGAGCTGGGGCGCTCACGCAAGCCGACAGCGCGCCAACGGGTGATCTCACGCTCGGGGCGGGTGATGATCCGGATCACACCCCCGCCGCGCATACGACAGTGACCGTGCGTAACGCGTTGGGCATTCACGCCAGGCCCGCCGCGCTCATCGCGGAGGCGTCGCGGGCAGCGCGCGTCACGCTGCGCAAGCTGCCGGGCGGGGTAGCGGTAGGCGCTGCGAGCCTCACGCGGCTGCTCACGCTGGGAGCTCGGCAGGGCGACGAGATCGAGCTCACCGCGACGGGCAGCGAGGCCGCCGCCACCCTCGCCGCGCTCGAGCGGTTATTCGATGAAGGGTTTGGGGAGGGCGTTGAAGCCGCCGCGCCCCAGACGCTCGCGCCCCAGCCCCAGCCAGTCAGTCAGCAGACGCCGGGGGCACTGCCAGAGCAGAGCGCGTCGCCAGAGGACGGGACGCTGCAGGGGCGCGGTGTGAGCGGGGGAGCCGCCGCCGCGCAGGTCGTGCAGCTTCAGGCAGTGACACGCGAGCCCTCGGCCACGCCGATCGCGCCCGACGAGCGCGCAGGCGAGGCCCGCGCGCTCGCCGCCGCTGCTCGGCAGGCGGGCGAAGACCTCGGTACGCTTGCGGACGCAGCCGAGGGCCCCGCCCGCGCGATCCTCGAGGCCGCCCGCCTCATCGCCACAGACCCAGATCTGCTCCAAGACGCGACCGCACGTATCAACGGCTCCGCCGTGACGGCCGCCCGCGCCATCTGGGAGGCGGCCGCCTTGACCGCGCAGCAGCTGCGCGCACAGGGCGACCGCGCCGGGGAGCGCGTCACCGACCTGTACGACGCCCGCGACCGCATCATCGCGCACCTCACGGGGCAGCCTGGCACTCGTCTTCCCACCCAATCGTCACCGTATGTGCTTGCCGCCACCGACCTTGCCCCCGCTGACGCCCACGCCCTCGCGGGCTCAGGCTGCGTCGCCCTCGTCACCGAACAGGGCGGCCCCACCTCACACACCGCGATCATTGCGCGCTCGCTCGGGCTGCCCGCCGTCACTAACGTGGCGGGCGCTACCCTTATTGCTGAGGGTGTCACTGTGCTCGTCGACGGCGACACCGGGGTGATCGAGCTGCACCCCACTGCTGAACGCCTCGCCCGGCTCAAGGAGACCGCGGGGTCTGAGGCTTCAAAGGCCGCGCCTGAGTTCTCTGGCGTCGCGAGGCTCGCGAGCGGTGAGACCGTGCCGCTTCTCGCAAACGTCGGCGGTGGCGCAGAAGCCGAGCAGGCCGCCAGCGCCCACGCGAACGGGGTCGGGCTGTTTCGCACAGAGTTCTGCTTTCTGCAACGCGACACCGCGCCTACGGTAGACGAACAGGTCGCAGAATACCTGCGCGTGCTCACCCCTTTCGCCGGTAGCGTCGACGGTAGTGACGCCGGTCGCGACGCCGGTCTCGTCGCCGGTAACAAGGTCGTCGTGCGCACCCTCGACTCGGGCAGCGACAAACCGCTCCCGTTCGCATCCCTTAGCCACGAAGACAACCCGGCGCTGGGGATCCGCGGGCTACGCACGTCGTGGCAGCAGCCAGACCTGCTCGATGACCAGCTGCGCGCCCTCGCGCTCGCCGCAGCGCAGGCTCAGGCCGAGGTCTGGGTGATGGCACCCATGATCGCGACGCTCGAAGAAGCGGCAGAGTTCGTGCAGCGGGCGCGTGCCGCTGGGCTTGCGCGCGCAGGGGTGATGGTTGAGACGCCCGCGGCGGCGGTCATGGCGCGCGAGCTGTGTGAAGTCGTCGACTTTGTGAGTATCGGCACGAATGATCTCGCGCAGTACACGATGGCCGCCGACAGATTGTCTCCCGCGCTCGGCCACCTCAACGACCCGTGGCAGCCCGCAGTGTTGCGGCTCATCGGCCAGATTGGGGCGGCTGGCCAGGGCGCGGGCAAACCGGTGGGTGTGTGCGGTGAAGCCGCCGGCGACGCATTGCTCGCGCCCGTGCTGCTGGGGCTCGGGGTGACGAGTCTGTCGATGACTCCGCGTGCGCTGGGAACGGTGGAGCGGTCGCTCGCGCAATACAGCCGCGACGACTGCGAACGCATGGCCGAGGCGGCGCTCGGTGCGCGCACTGTGGCAGAAGTGCGGGAGGTGGTCGCTGCCTGGTCTGCGGGTGGGGTTATTGAGTAACGGTCTGAAATTTACGCCAAGCGACGAGCCTAGAAGCTCCACTCGTGGTCTGGGTTTGCCAGCGCCGCGGCTGTTTCCTTAACATTGCTCAGATCTTTAAACGGCGACGAGGTTGCCAAACGAACGACCGATTCGAGGCCCAGTGCCAGAGCCTCCATGTTATTTGTGTCGAGTGCAGTGTCGACGACAGCGAACAGTTTTGTAAAGTTGTCGGCGCGCTCATCAAATGAACGGTCAAGGTAGTCCTGTAAGAGCTGGTGTTCTGCTTTGAGCTGAGCGATCGCGACGTCACGGTCTGCCGCGATGCTGAGTCGTTTGGTGACCTGAGCCTCCTCGAACTTGCGCACCTCGCCCGCGATCATCACAAGCCGCATGACCGCGTCGGCGACCTGCTGCGGGGAGTTGATTGCATCGGCCGCGATGCCCCGCACCGAACGCTCTGTGTCGGCAACGAACGCATCGCCGTCGAGATACCGCGCGTCATCGGCGGGGGCCTCGAAGGAGCTTTCGTCATGCGGCGCGTTGGCGTCGGGGCTCGAGTCTGGGTTCGCGTCGGCATCGGAATCGGCAGCTAGAGCGGCGGGGCTGGCCGTGAAATGCCCGGCCACCTTCTGTGCAGCCCAAGCGATGCCTTGATCACCGAACTGATCGTATAGGGCCACAAAGACCCGCTTATAGTTCTCGTTCATCGTCAGATCTCCGTGTTCAAAACTGTGCGCACGCGCGTGCTGATGGTCAAGCTTTCGTCAGTGAGTGCCCCGTCGTCATCAAGCAAGGGCACCTGTGCGAGCTCGACCATCGTCTTCACGAGCACTCCGCACTGGCTGAACAGGCTCGCATGATTCGTGTTCGCCGCGTCGAAGGTAGGCACAAGCTCCTCCAGCTCGGAAAGTAGCGGCGCGATGCGATCACGCAATTCGGTGGTCACCAGTGAGAGCTCATCGACGCGCGCGATGATGCCGCCCATCACCAACCAGGCGTTTTCTAGCCCCGCGACAGCGAGCGCTGCTTCCTTCTGGTACTCCTTCGCTTCGGTGAGTTTTCTGGCGTAGTGCGTGGAGACGAGCACTCCAGCGGCCAATAGGACCACGCCGGCGGTGGCACCCACCGTGATCCCAGTGAGCACCGCGGCCCCGGCAGCCATTCCGCCACCGCCCGCGGCCAGGCTGCCGCCGCCGAGCCATGCGAGCACAGCGTTTGATGCGGCTGCGCCCGACAGTGTTGAGATGGCGGTGCCAGTCGAGGCGGTGGCCGCCATGCCGACCGCGCTCGTTACGAGGGCAGGGGTGCCGAACACGGCGGCTAGGCCGAGCGTTCCGGTTGCGGCAGTGTTACGCAGGGTTTGCGAGACGGTCATGTCAACCCTGGCCATTGACTCGAGGCTCTGCGTGTCGATGCCCACCCCATCGAGCAGTTCGTACTCGTTGACGCGATTGCGCTGGTTCAGATCGCGCAGAATCTGCAAGAAGCGGCCCAGTGTATCGTGCAGGGACTCGAGACGTAGGGCTCCGAATTGCTCAATATTCGTATACAACTGAGCGCGGTGCTCTTCTGTGAACGCTTCGGCAGCGGCCACATACTCCTCAGAAACGCGTTGGAGCTCAACCGTTTCACGGCGGTCCTGGAGTCCCTGAATACCCGTCGCGGTCTTGCCCAGCTTGGCCACGGTGTTGCGGCTCGTGCGAAACACGTCATTGTCGCCTACGCGCGCTGCGCTGCGCACACGGTCCGTCGCCTTGCGTGTCGCACCACGGTAGTCGAAGCCGGCTACCTTCTTGCCCGCGCCCGCCACCGCGTCCCGTGCGCCGTTCGCAGAATTTGCGAGGTCTTCTCGGTCGAAATCGGTGACCTTCTGCCATGCTTTTCCAGCCCCGGCCAGTACTCGCTTCGCGGCGATCCCCGCGTCGTCGAAGCCGAGCTTGCCATCACCCGAGAGATCAAGCCGAGCTGGGAAGGCCTGCGCTTCGGCCCACATCTTCGTTGCCACGTTCTCACGTGAGATGCCTTCAGCCGCCGCCTTCTGGGTGGCGTAAGCATCGACGGTGAAATCAGGAAAGTCGCGATCCATGATCGCTTGAAACTCTTCTTGGGCAGTGCCGAACGTTTCTTGGGCGAGAGCGAAACGCTCTGAAGAAGTGAGCGCGTCGTCTAGCTGCGTCGCCGGATCGTCGTGTTTCTGAGGTGAACTCATGACGCTATCTTATGGCCCCGAAGCGATGAGGAGTGTGGTGTTATCTGCCGTACTGGGTAGGGTGTACGCCCCGCTGGTCAAAACAACCCTCGGAGTTGATACGTTGAATGCATAGCGAAGGAGGTGCCGGCGTTGAGCGAAACCCGCAGCGCGACCAGACTCTTACTCTCAGACGTTGACGGCACCCTCGTTACGAGTGACAAGCGGCTCACCGACTCCGCGGTGCATGCGGTGAGAAAACTTCGCGACGCGGGCATCTTGTTTGCGATTGCGAGCCCGAGCACATCGTCACACCGATCTGTGCACTCATCGCATCGTATGAGTTTGATGAGTGTCTCTATCGCGAACCTGACTGGTGGGTGGCGACCGGGCCGCGAAGGCGGTCGAACGGCTTATTCTGCCGCGCCACGTGGTTGATGAAGGCGGTGTGGTCTGCGAGCGAGGTGGGGCAGGCATGCATAGGTTGCGGCCACCCGTGTCCCAGGTCTCGGGCATACTCAATAGGGGCACGCGCACATAGCGCGCGAGCACGAGAAGCAAGAAGAAGGACTCCCTGTGACGAGCAACAACCACGCCGCGTTTATCTGGTCGATCGCCGACCTGCTGCGCGGCAGCTTCAAAGCGCACCAGTACGGTGACATCATTCTGCCGTTCACGGTGCTGCGGCGCCTCGACGCAGTGCTCGAGCCCACCAAACAGGCGGTCTACAGTGCGGTCATCGAAGCGAAAGAGCAGCAACTTCCGGTACGGCCGGCGCTACTCAAGAAGAAGGCGGGGCACGAGTACACGTTCTGGAACGAGTCGCGCTTCGATCTCGAGTCCACGCTCGGTGATAGCGAGAACCTCGCCGACAACCTTCTGCAGTACGTAAACAGCTTCAGCGAAAACGTGCGCGACATCTTTGTGAAGTACAAGATCGAAGATCGCATCGCCGAGCTCGAAGAGCACGGGCTCCTCTTCTTAGTGACGCAGCGTTTCGCAGAGGTCGACCTGTCGCCCGCGAAGGTGCCCAACGAAGAGATGGGCCACATCTTTGAAGAGCTGATTCGCAAGTTTGCTGAGGCGTCGAACGAGACCGCTGGTGAGCACTTCACCCCGCGAGACGTGATCGAGCTGATGGTCGACCTGCTGCTGTCGCCCGACGCCGAGGCGCTGACCACACCGCACATTGCCCGTTCGATCTACGACCCGACGGCCGGCACCGGCGGCATGCTGAGCGTCGCAGAAGACCACATCAGAAACATGAACCGCACGGCGACGCTGACCCTTGCGGGCCAAGAGATCAACCCGCAGTCGTATGCGATTTGCAAGGCCGACATGACGGTGAAGGGGCAGTCGGTCGACGCGATCGTGTTTGGCGACACCCTGCTCAGCGACGGACACGACGGCAGCACATTCAACTACGGCCTGTCGAACCCGCCATTTGGGGTGGACTGGAAGAAGCAACAGAAAGACGTGATCGACGAGCACGAGCGTCGCGGGTTCGCGGGCCGATTCGGGCCGGGGCTGCCGCGTGTCTCTGACGGCTCGATGCTGTTTCTCATGCACTTGATCTCGAAGATGCGCCCAGCAGACGAGGCCGGTGCCGGTGGCCGCGCGGCAATCGTGCTCAACGGTTCGCCGCTGTTTACGGGCGGGGCGGGCTCGGGCGAGTCGAACATTCGCAAGTGGATTCTTGAGCGTGACCTGCTCGACGCGATCGTGGCGCTGCCCACCGACATGTTCTACAACACGGGCATCGCGACCTACGTGTGGATCCTTGACTCGGCCAAGAGCGCGGAGCGCAAGGGCAAGGTGCAGCTCATCGACGGCACGAAGCTGTTTCGCAAGATGCGCAAGGGCTTGGGGTCGAAGCGTAACGAGCTGGGCGAGGCCGATATCGCTGAGATCGCGCGCAGCTACGGCGCGTTCGAAGAGTCGAAGGTGTCGAAGATTTTCGATCGCGAGGCGTTCTGGTATCGCACCATCACGGTCGAGCGCCCGCTGCGGCTCAACTGGGCGCTCACGAGCGAGCGGCTGCGCACGGCGAACGAGGTGAAGGCGATCGCGAAGCTGAAGCTTACGTTCCCCGATCCTGCCGCTGCCGCTGTCGGTTTTGCTGTGGAGCCCACGACCGACCGTGCCGCGTTCACAAAGACGGTCAAGCAGTACCTTGCCGCGGCCGAGATCACCCTCTCTGCGGCGCAGCTCAAGGCGTTTGTGGCGGCGCTGTCTGTTCCGGATCCCGATGCGCCGGTCGTGCTCGACGCGAAGGGGAGGCCCGAGCCAGACACCTCACTGCGCGACACCGAGAACGTGCCGTGGGGTGAAGACATTCACGAGTATGTCGCGCGCGAGGTGACGCCGTTTGCGCCCGACGCTTGGGTGGATGAAGCGAAGACGAAGGAGGGCTGCGAGATTCCCTTCACAAGGCACTTTTACGAGTACGTGCCGCCGCGCCCGCTCGCAGAGATCGACCGCGACCTTGATGTGGTGCTCGGTCGCATTCGCGCCCGCCTCGAGCAGGTGCGCGCGTGAACCTGCATCCGATCCCTGCGAAATGGATGCTACGCGGGATCAAAGCCAGTTCTGGCCTAATCAAAGGTCAAGCTTCGTCGGTGCCGGGCGATAACCTGGTACCGGGCTTTAGTGCGTCTGGTCAGGATGTTTGGTTTCCCGCAAGTTACGCGACGGCCAGCGGGCCTGGGATCATACTGAGTGCAGTGGGCGCTCGATGCGGCAAAGTGTTCCTTTCTGAACTGCCGCACTGGGGTACCGTTGCGAATACGGCCTCGTGGGGCATCGCTCAAGGTTGGAGTCCACGGTTTGTTTGGTATGTCCTTAATGATGAACAATTTTGGCTGAAAGGTGGCGCAGCACAACCCTATGTGTTGGTCCCCGAATCACTTTCTAAACCAGTTGTGAATTTTGATCTTGAAGACCAAACCGCAATCGCAGCGTTTCTGGATCGTGAGACGGCGGAGATCGACGCGTTCATCGCCGACCAAGAAGAACTCATCGCACTGCTGACCGAGCGCCGCGCCGCGACGATCTCGCACGCCGTCACGAAGGGCCTCGACCCCTCCGCCCCCATGAAAGACAGCGGCGTCCCGTGGCTAGGTGAAGTGCCAGAAAATTGGTCGATAGGACAAGCAAAGCACTACGGGGAAATCAGTCTTGGAAAGATGCTCCAAGACAAACCATCCCGTGACGCTCAGATCAAGGCGCCATACTTGCGGGCTGCAAACGTGCAGCCTGGAGGAGCTTTGGCGCTCGAGAGCTTGAAAGAGATGTACTTCTCGGCGTACGAACTTGGAAGACTTCAACTTCTACGAGGCGACGTAATAATCGTCGAAGGAGGGGTAGGTGGCTTTGGCCGCGCTGCACATGTCGATCAAGATTTTGACGGGTGGGGATTTCAGAACTCCATCATTCGCTTGCGACCCACGGGACGAGTGATTTCCGGACGGTTCGTTGCATACCAGTTCATTCATTTGAGAGAAGTGGGCTACATCGAGATGGCGGCGAGTGTCACCTCGATGCCACATTTCACTGTGGACAAAGTCTCTAAAACGGAAGTTGCTTGGCCGCAATTGTTGGAACAAGAACTAATATCCGACCATCTCGATCGTGAGACTGCAGAGATTGACGCGACGATTGCAGATGCGCGTGAGGCGATCGCTTTGTCGAAGGAGCGCCGCGCCGCGCTCATTTCAGCCGCTGTCACTGGCAAGATCGATGTGAGGCAGCACGGTTCACGCGCTCACGAAGGGGTCGAGTAATTGGGCATTCAGCATGAGGTCACGTTCGAAGACGAGATCGTCGCACACCTAGCCGCCCACGGCTGGGAGTACTCACCCAACGACGACGGTTACGACAAGACTCGAGCCCTCTTCCCTGCAGACATCTTCGCGTGGCTTGAAGAAACCCAGCCCACTGAGCTTGAGAAGATCCTTAAGCCGGGGGCTTCGGCTGTGCAGCACGAGAAGGCACGAGCACAGCTGCTTGACCGCATCACCAAGGTGCAGGCCACCGACCCCATCAACGGTGGCGGCACCCTCAACGCACTGAAGAAGCCGGTGCGGGAGTCGAACGCGAAGTTCTCGCTGTGTCAGGCGAAACCGACGGTCGTCCTCGATCCCAAAGTGGGTGAACGCTACGCCGCGAACCGGCTGCGCGTGATGCGCCAGGTGGAGTACTCCACCAAAAACGGCAACCGCATCGACCTCGTGCTGTTTGTAAACGGGCTCCCCGCCGCGACGATCGAGATCAAAACAGATCTCACCCAAAACGCGAAAGCCGGGCTCAAACAGTATGAGCAAGACCGGCTGCCGTCAGGGGAGCCGCTGCTCGAGTTTGGGCGCGGCGCGCTCGTGCACTTCGTCGTCTCAAACGAGCTGATCTATATGACCACCAAGCTCGACGGCAAGAACACGCGCTTCTTGCCGTTCAACCGCGGCAAAAACAACGGCGCCGGTAACGACCCGATCGAGGACACGAGCCCCACCGCGTACTTCTGGCAAGAAACCCTCGAACGCGAGGCCTGGCTCGACTTGCTCGGCAGGTTCTTGCACTACCGCTTCGACGAGAAGCGCGACCCGATCGATGGCAAGAAAACCTACGACCGTTCACTGCGGTTTCCCCGCTACCACCAGTGGCGCGCCGTCACGAAGCTTGAACGCGCGGTGCTGAGCGAGGGCGTGGGGCACAACTACCTGATTCAGCACTCCGCAGGCTCAGGCAAAACTGACTCGATCGCCTGGACCGCCCACCGTCTCGCTTCCCTGCATGGCCCGGCCGACTCCTCAGGCGTTGAACACAAAATGTTTGACGGAGTCATCGTGGTGAGTGACCGGCAGGTGCTCGACGGGCAACTGCAGCGCGCCGTCGAACAGCTCGAAACCACAGCGGGAGTGTTTGAACCGATCACCCGCGGCGGCGAAGACTCCAAATCGAAACAACTCGCCAAAGCGCTCATCGCACGCAAACAAATCATCGGCGTCACCCTGCAGACGTTTCCGCACGCGATAAAAGAGATCGAGGCGAACGAGGGGCTCCGCGGTAGACGCTACGCCGTCATCGCCGACGAAGCGCACTCCTCCCAGTCGGGCGAAGCCGCAGCCTCCCTCAAGCAGCTCCTCACTGCGGGTCTTGGGAATGATCCGGATCAAGATGTGAGCATCGACGCCGAAGACGTGCTCGCCGATCTCATGGCGCGCAAAGTGGGCATCGGCACGATCTCGTTCTTCGCGTTCACCGCTACGCCCAAGAGTAAAACACTCGAGCTGTTTGGCCGTGAAGACGAGAGCGGAAAGCCCCGCGCGTTCGACCTGTACTCGATGAAGCAGGCGATCGAAGAGGGCTTCATTCTTGACGTGCTCAAAAACTACCTGCCCTATGACCTCGCATTCACGATCGCGCAGGCGGGGGAGCGCGACAAAGAGGTCGACGTGTCGAAGGCGAACTCTGAGGCGATGCGGTGGGTGCGACTGCACCCCTACAACATCAGCCAGAAGGTCGCCGTGATCGTCGAACACTTCAGAGCCAATGTGCGCCGAGAGCTCGGCGGCCGGGCCAAAGCCATGGTGGTCACCGGGTCACGCAAAGAGGCCGTGCGCTACAAGCTCGCGATCGACGCGTACGTGAAAGAACGCGGGCTTGAACAGCAGGTGGGCGCGCTCGTCGCGTTTTCGGGTGACGTGGACGACCCCGAGTCGGGGCCCGAGAAGTTCACCGAGGCGAACCTCAACCCCGGGCTGAAAGGACGCGCGCTCGAAGACGCGTTTCGGGGTGACGAGTATCAGGTGATGATCGTCGCGAACAAGTTTCAGACGGGGTTCGACCAGCCGCTGCTCGTGGGCATGTACGTCGACAAGAAGCTCTCTGGCATCACCGCCGTGCAGACGCTGTCGCGCCTCAACCGGGTGATCCCGGGCAAAGAGAACACGTATGTCATCGACTTTGTGAATGAACCGGCCGATATTCTCGAGGCGTTTCAGACGTACTACGAAGATGCCGTGCTGCAGACGGAGTCTGACCCAAACGTGGTGCACGACATGCTGGGCAAACTGCAGTCGATGGGCATTATCGATCAGTACGACATTGACGGTGTCGTCGACGCGTGGCTCAACAAGACGAGCCACAACCAGCTCTACTCGCGCATCACTACGTCGAAGCAACGGTTCAAGGATCGCTTAAAGGCGGCGCAGTTCGACGAAGACGACCTCGAACTGGGGCGCCTCGAGGAGTTTCGGGGCACCGTGAATGCGTTTGTGCGCGCCTACGACTTCTTCTCGCAGATTCTCGATTACGGCGACACAGATATCGAGAAGTGGGCGATCTTCTTGCGCGTCTACCGCCGTGTGATCGCACCCGAAGAAACCGCGGCTGCCTCGATCACCTCAGACGACATCGTGCTCACCCACTACCGGTTGCGCAAGCTTGAATCGGCCTCGCTCGCGCTCAGCCCAGGCGCGCCGGGTGAGCTGGCAGGGATCACGGCCGCGGGCTCTGGTGCGCCGCGCGAGACAAAGTACGGTCTGCTGCAGGAGGTGATCGATCGCATCAACACGCTCTTCACGGGCACCGGTGTCGACGAGGTCGACGCGGTGGGTGTGACCGAGTCGGTGCTGCGACACATTGTTGAAAACGACGCCGTGCAGGCTGAAGCTATGGCCAACACCGCAGTGGATTTCAACGCGTCGCCGACAATTGCGATTGAACTCGAAGAGGCAATCTACGCTTCGGGGATTGGTCACGGGGCCGGCATTAAGGCGCTGCTGCAAATGGAAGACCTGGCGCCGCTCGCGCAGGTGCTCATCGACATGGGGTTGCACGCGCGGGCCCGCGCTGCGGCGACCGCTGCTGTTGGAAGGTAGGAGCGGATCTGCGCCCCGGCGAGAATACCTCGTCAGTCGAGACTGGCAGGTAGCGCTCCACCGGGGCTTCGTGAAAATTCTAGTTCATTACGGGGTGTGCGGCAGAACGATGCAGCAGCGCGCGCAGTACGCACAGGCACCTTTTCTAAAAAGTAGAAGAATAGCTGATAGGTTTAGGGCATGGTTTTGCACACATCCGACACCGCGGTGACGCCCAATCTTGCCGCGGTCGCTTCTGCGCACCAGGCACACGCGCCTGCTACTAAGCCCGACCTCGCGGCCGCTACTCGCGCGGCGGGCGAGCTGCTCACCGCCCTCGGCGTCGACCTTGAGTCGGGCGAGCTGGGCCGCACGCCCGAGCGGGTCGCCCACACGCTTGCAGACCTGCTCACGCGCGGGGAGGCGCCGGCGGCGACGCTCATTCCCAGCGACGGGTACGACGGGCCGATTGTGATGCGCGACGTGCCGTTCACCGGCATGTGTGAGCACCATCTGCTGCCGTTTCGCGGCACCGCAACCGTCGCGTTTGTGCCGGGCGAGCAGGTCGTGGGGCTTTCGACGCTCGTGCGCGTCGTCGAGTACTTTGCGCGTGGGCTGCAGTTGCAAGAGCGCATGACCACGCAGATTGCAGACTGGCTCGAAGAGACCCTCGATCCGGCTGGTGTCGGTGTGCGCCTTGAAGCCGAGCACTTCTGCATGTCAATGCGAGGCGTTGGTGGGCCCGCCACTCGCGCCGAGACGCGCGTACTGCGCGGCAGCGTAACGGCGCAGGATCTCGCGGGAGCGCGAGCATGAGCGCCCGACAGATCGGCAAGCGCAGCTTCGACTTCGACCGCCAGGTCGCCGTGATGGCGGTCATTAACCGCACGCCCGACTCGTTCTACGATCAGGGTGCCACGTTTGCGCTCGACCGCGCCGTCGAAGCGGCGCTCAAAGCCGACGCGCAGGGCGCCGACTGGATCGACGTCGGCGGAGTGCCGTTTGGGCGCGGCCCCGCCGTCTCCACGCAGGAGGAGATCGACCGCGTCGCCCCCTTCGTTGAAGCGGTAGCGCGCGTAAGCGACATCGTCGTGTCAGTCGACACGAACCGGGCTGCGGTCGCGCGGGCCGCGATCGACGCCGGTGCCGCCGTGATCAACGACACGAGCGGGCTCGGTGATCCTGAGATGGCCGGCGTGATCGCGGGGTCTGACGCTTCCATCGTGCTCACGCACAGCGTCGGCCCGTGGCGCGAAGAAAAACCCGCCGCCAAGTTCGACGACGTCGTAGACGAGGTCAAAGCGTTTCTCGCCGAGCGGGTGGCGCGAGCCGAGCGCGCGGGCATTCCCCGCGACAGGCTCATTCTCGACCCCGGCCACGACCTCGACAAAAACACGCTGCACACGCTTGAACTCACGCGCCGCTACGGCGAGCTGCAAGAGCTCGGGCTGCCGCTGCTGGCGGCCGTCTCGAACAAAGACTTCGTGGGCGAGGTGGTCGACAAGCCCAAGCTCGAACGACTCTCGGGCTCGCTCGCGGCGATGACGGTGTGCATCATGAACGGCGCGCGCATCGTACGCATGCACAACATTTCCGAGAGCGTTGACGCGGTGCGCATGACCGAGGCTATTCTGGGGTGGCGGGCGCCTGTGCGCCTCGAGCACAACACGCACCCGACACACAACGTGTAACAGGCACATACGCGCGCACATACACGTGCAGCGCCGCCCGAAGGAGTGACCATGACGCACAGCGAGCACGCTCAGGAAGTCGGCCTCGAGACAGCAAGCTTCGAGGTGCCCGTCATCGACGGCATCTTCCCCGACACGAGGCGCGCGCTCACCGACGAGGCGCTGCTCGCTGAGCTCGATCACCCCGGTCTGCGCATGAACTTCGTGTCGAGTATCGATGGCGCGGTGACTCGCGACGGCCTCTCTGGAGGGCTTTCGGGGGCGGCCGACAAGCGGCTCTTTGGGCTGCTGCGCCGCGTGTGCGACGTGGTGCTCGTCGCCGCCGGCACCGTGCGCGACGAGGGCTACACGGCGATGCGCGTCGACCAAGCTTCGGCGCGCTGGCGCGAGGCACACGGCAAACCCGCCCACCCGGTGTTTGCGATCGCGTCACGCGCGCTCGATCTCGACCCCGAGTCTCCTATCTTCGCCGATGCGCCGGTGCCTCCGATCCTGCTCACCACCGCGGCTTCAGCGTCCCGCGCCCACCTCTTCGAGGGGCGCGCCGAGGTGGTCGTGGCCGCAAGCGACGCGGGCGACCGTGTCGACGGAGCGCGCGCGGCCGCCGCCCTGCGCGCGCGCGGCCTCACGCGCATTCTGTGCGAGGGCGGGCCCACGTTCTTTGGCGCGCTCATCGACGCGGGCGCGGTCGATGAACTGTGCCTCACGATCGAACCGAGCCTCGAGGCGGGCGATGCGCGCCGGATCGCCACAGGCCCTGCCACTGCGCGTGACATGCAGCTGGCACGGGTGCTGCGCTCGGGCTCAACCCTGCTGCTGCGGTACGCCCGCGCGTAGGGCGACGTTCTTCGTTCAGTCGAGCCGCGATCTTTGTAGACGGCTAACCTAAACATCGGTCTCGTTTTTGTGGGTTTCCGAGAAGATTCGATGAGTTTCTTTTTGCCGCGTAATTACGCCGATTTTTTGGGGTCTCAATGTCGGTGGTCGCTGTTGTAATGAAATCATGCAACATCCATTCAGCGCCGAAAGCCCCAACCGGGGGCGATTGAACGACCTTGTCTCCCGGGTCGTGGAGGCTGATGCGCGCATGCGGGCGCTGCAGGCCGAGCTGACGGTGTTGCTGGCTGAGGCATACCGGCTGGCAGAGGCCGAGGGTGACTGGCCGTTCAAGCCCGCGCCGAGCGAAGATGACGATGCCGGCGCCGAGGGTCATTACGCCGACAGCATCGCGATCTCGGTCATCCGTGACCATGCAGCGCGAGACGGGAAATTGCGCGGCCTCGATAAGCCGTGGATGAGTAAAGGCTCGTCAACAGCGATGGGCGAAGCTATGCGCAAGATCATGGCGACGCTCGCGCAGCTCCGCGTCGATTTGAGCCGTGAGAATACTCGCCGAAACGTCGAGCACGCACGCTCCCAAGGTCGCATCGGCGGCCGCCCGGCCGTCATGACACCGGAGCGCGACGCAATGGCGAAGACGATGAGGGAGGATGACGAAAATCGTTCGGAAGTTGGCGACCGTTTGCGCATCTTCATTACGTACTCGGACCTGCGCCCGTTGAGTTTTCCGTGAGTGACTGAGATGGTGTTATAAGGGATGTTGCGATCCCGATACGACAGCGATAGACGCTAGCGTAACAAGAGATTCAAAGGAGAAGTGTTCATTAAGAATAGGTTTCGTATCTTCGCAGGTGCAATCGCATCCATAGGGTTGATGCTTGGCTTAGCTGTTACTGCATCCCCTGCAATGGCTTTAGGATCTGTAGACAGGGATGCGGCAGCTTGGGAGGTGTACGAGAAGGTTGAGCAAGCTGCTGACCCCGCTGCGGCAGTGGAGGCGCTTTCCGCGAGCGTACGCGAGCTGTTTATCTATGCGGTGACTCCTGTGGAGGCACGTATCACGGAGGTCATAGATGAGGACGGTATGGCTACTTTCGCTACTTGTGGTACTGAGACGGTACGCGGTCAAGGCCTCAGCGCTATTGGGGTGGCTCTATATGACTTTTGGACAACTGGGCAGATTTGTTGGAATGGCGGAGTGAGCTCGGCAACGTATCTTGATGGTGGCGGTTATTCCGGTGCAGTCGGCTGGAATTACACCGGCTCATCATCAAGCCAAGGCATCGTAGGAGGCTGGGGCTACGCAGCTGGTACGCACTACTTCGAGTTCAACGTCGCTGGTGTTGTTGTTCAGTCTCCCGTCGGCTGCGCTCGAGTTGTCGGCAGTCCTGGTGGCGCACACTTCGGAGAAGTTGGCGTTTGCGGCATCGGTTAAACGGAAGGAGGAATGATGTCAGTTCAGGATGAAGTTTCCAGCAAAGAGAACGTCGGGCTGGGGAGCGTCCTGGCGGTTGCTTCGCTTGCGTTTGTGGTCGCGGTGCTTCTTGCTCCTCTCACTGTCATCTTGGCTGTTCCTGTGCTGATTGGAGTTGGCGTTCATCATTCGATTGCAATGGCTCGGACTACTGGCTCACCGGTTCCATTTGCAGTTCTTCTGGCGCTGGATATCATCATGCTGGTGGTAGTCGTCGGGAGCGCCTTGTTGTCCTTGTGAATTTTTGAAGTAGATGAAAAAGAGACTCCGAGCTAGGAACTTCTAGCTCGGAGTCTCTTTTTGATCGTGTCTGACGGCGAGACGACACTCGACGTGACCGTCGTGGTCACCCAGGTTGACGGTGGATTCAGTGACTCCTTCGTCGCGCAGAATGACGGTGGGAGAGTGCGCAGAATGACGGGGCGCGCGCAGCCGCAGGGGAGCGACTATTCCGCGTCGGTCGTGACCGGCCCGTCGATGAGCGCAGCGTAGCGCTCGCTCGCTGCTGCCGACACCTTGGCCGAGTCTGCCTTGTTGGGGCCGGGCTGCGCGAGCATGACGGTGTCACGAAAGTATGCGAGCTCTTGGATCGACTCGGCGATATCGGCGAGCGCCCGGTGCCCACCACGCTTCTTCGGCGCACCAAAGTAGGCGGCCGTGTACCAGCGGCGGCTCAGCTCCTTGATCGTCGACACGTCAATGCTGCGGTAGTGCAGCTTCTCTTCGAGCGCGGGCATGTACTTCGCGATGAAGCGGCGGTCCATGCCAATCGTGTTGCCCGCTACGAGCGGCCGGCGGCCCGCCGTGACGAAACGCTTCAGGTACGCGATCACCTGCTCTTCAGCCTCGGCCGGGGTGACGCCCGCCTCGATCCGGGGCAAGAGCCCCGAAGTTTCGTGCATGCCGCGCACAAAATCGTTCATGTTCGCGAGCGCCTCAGCCCCCGGATTAATGACGACCTCGAAGCCCGCGTCGAGCGGGGTGAGGTCGAAGTCAGTAACAATCACGGCGATTTCGCACAGACCGTCGCGGTCTGTGTCGAGCCCGGTCATTTCGCAGTCAATCCAAACGATTTGTTCTGCTGGGGTGTTCGACACTCTCGCTCCTTGCCGTGAGATGCCCGCGCCGAAGTGCACGGGGTGACCGCCCCAGTCTAGCGATCGGGCAAGCGTCGCGCAGCGTGCGTAGGCGCAGGGCCAAGCGCAAGGCCAAGCGCAAGGCCAGGCGCCGTGCAGGGGGAGTGCGCGTCGGCATCATAAGATTGAGGGCATGGCTGTTCTTCCCATTGTGATCTCAGGCGAGCCCGTGCTGCACGCCCCCGCCCAAACTGTCACCGAGTTTGATGACGCGCTGCGCACCCTCGTCGACGACATGTTCGAAACCACCGAGGCCGCACCCGGCGTGGGGCTCGCCGCCCCGCAGGTGGGCGTGAACAAGCGCGTGTTTGTGTGGATCTACGAAGATCAAGACGAGGCTCCCGCTCGCGGCGTGGCGATCAACCCCGAGCTGTGGATCGAACCGCTCGAGCCGGGGCTGCCGGGCGAAGAAGAGGTCGAGGGGTGCCTGTCGTTTCCGGGTGAGCGCTTCGCCCTGCGCCGGTCAAACCGTGCCCTGCTGCGCGCGCAAGACATCGACGGCAATCCGTTCGAGATCACGGCGACCGGCTGGTTCGCGCGCATCATGCAACACGAGTTCGATCACCTGAACGGCCTGCTCTACGTCGACCGGCTCGTGCACCCCGAGAACCGGGGCGCGCAAAAGGCCGAGCGTCGCAACGGCTGGGGCAAGCCCGGCCTCAGCTGGATGCCCGGCGAGGACGACCTCGAGGGCTAGCCGCTGCGTTAGCCACAGCGCGACCGAGCAGCGTCGCCGAAAATATGCGCGAGTAAATCCGCTTATGGTAGCTCGTTAAACGGATTTACTCGCGCATATTCTTTGTGCCAGCGCGGCGGGCGGGCGTGTGCATGTCTGACACGAGCGTCCACCCGCAAAGCGCCAGCGCGAGCAAGATCGCGGTGACACCAAACGCCCACCCAAAGCCGGCGACATCGACGAGGGCGCCGGCGATCAGCGGGCCGAGTACGCCGCCCAGGTCGCTGGCCATCGAGTACCCGGCGACGACCCCGCCGCCGCTGCGGCCGCCGAGCACATCGGCGAGCACCGCCTGCTGGGCGGGGTTGGCGAGGGCCGACCCCGCGCCCGCCGCGAACATCGCAGCCATCGCCAACAGAAGGTTGGGTGAGGCTGGAAACGCCGCGTAGCTCACCGCCAGCACGATCATGCCGGTGATGAGCAGGGGCCTGCGGCCGACGGTGTCGGTCCACCTCCCCGACGGAAAAATCAAGATCGCGTTGCCCGCCGCATACGCCGCGAGCACCCAGGCCGCCATCGCGGCGTCGCCGCTAAACACGACGGCCACAAAGATTGGCACGAGCGACACGCGCACGCCAAACGAGGCCCAGCCAAACGAGAACACCGACACGAGCAGCGCCCGGTACTGCGGCACCCGCACCGCGTCGATGAACAGCATCGGTGCGACGTCGCCCGGCTTCTGGGAGGGGCTGCCCGCCGCTTTCGACCCGCGCAACGCGATCGCGACGACGGCGGCCGCGATGAGCAGCATCACGAAGTAGAACACGAACGGCGCGCGCAGCCCAAAGCCGGCCACGATGCCGCCAAACACGGGGCCGAGCAGCCCGCCCAGCAAGAATCCGGCCGCGTTCAGGCTCGCCACGCGGCCGCGCGCGTTCAGCGGGCTGAGCTTCACGAGCAGCGCGGTCGCCGCGACCGTGAACATGGTCGAGCCGATACCGCCCGCCCCGCGCAGCACCACAAACTGCGTGTAGTCCTGCGCGAGCGCCGCCGCCCCCGTCGACACGGCCACGATCAAGATGCCCGCGGTGTAGCTGGCCCGCTCACCAAACCGGGCCACGACCCAGCCCGCAAGCGGCGCTGACACGAGTCGCATGCCCGCAAACGCGCTCACGATCGCCGACGCCGCAAAGTTCGACACCCCAAATTCGAGCGCGAACTGCGGGATCGCGGGCGCGACCACCCCGTATCCGAGCGCCACGGTGAACGCGCCTGCTACGAGCGCCCACACCTCGAACGGAAGTTTTGTTTTGGGGGCGGTCGTCACCCGCTGATCCTATCGAGTTTCGGTCGTGGGTGATTCTTGATCCGGATCGGTGCCTTGCTGCGCAGGCCCCTGCGCGCCCGCAGCTGCCGCGGGCGCGAGCGGCTCAGCCGCCGCAAGCGGCTCAGCCTCTCCGAGCGAATCTGCCGCCGCGAGAGCTTCGGCCTCCGCGCCGCCGATCGCCTCGCCGCGCGCGACCATGCCGGCCTGGTCAGACAGCGGGATCTGCTTGAGGAAGAGGGCAAGCAAGAACGCGAGCAGAATGAACGGGATCAGGTACCAGAACACGGGCGCGAGCGAGTCGGCGTAGGCGGTGACCACGCCGTCTTGCACCCGGGCGGGCAGCTGCGCGAGAGACTGCGGGTCGATCGTGGCGACGGCCTGCTCGGCGTTCGCCATGCCCGCTCCCGTGAACACGGCGCCCAGGTTATCGCTGAGGCGCGTCGTGAACATGGCGCCGAAAATCGCGACGCCTAAGGACGCGCCCACTTCACGGAAGTAATTGTTGGTGCTCGTGGCCGTGCCCACCATGGTCGCATCGACGGCGTTTTGTACGACGAGCACGACGACCTGCATGATGAGGCCGAGCCCCGCGCCAAATACGAACAGGTAGACGCAGATCAGCCAGATGGGGGTGCTCGCTGCGAGCGTCGTCATGGCCCCCATCGCGGCGGCCGTGACGAGCGTGCCGACGATCGGGTACACGCGGTAGCGCTGCCGCTTCGTGATCATGATGCCCGACCAGATCGATGTGCCCATCATGCCGACCATCATGGGCAACATAAGCAGGCCCGACACAGCAGCCGAGGTGCCCGACGACATCTGCAAGAACGTGGGCACGAACGCGATCGCCGCGAACATGCCGAGCCCGAGTGTGAACCCGATCGCGGTAGCGTTCAAGAAGATCGGGTTCTTGAACAGGCCAAGCGGAATGATCGGGTCTTCTGCGCGCGCTTCGATGATGACGAAGAGAGCCGCGGCGGCGATGAGACCGATACCCCACATCCAGGTCTCGAGGGCGCCCCAGCCGTAGGCGCGGTTGCCGCCAAAGTCGGTGAAGAAGATGAGGCAGGTCGTGGCGATCGAAAGCGTGACGACGCCCGCAATGTCGATCTTCTTGGTGGCCTTCTTGCTGGGCAGGCGCAGCGCGAACCAGGCGATCGCGAAGGCCGCGATGCCGACGGGAATGTTGATGTAGAACGCCCACTGCCAGGTCATGTGGTCGACGAAGAAGCCACCGAGCAGCGGGCCCGCGACAGCCGAGAGGCCAAAGACCGCGCCGAGCGGGCCCATGTACTTGCCGCGTTCTGAAGCGGGCACGATATCGGCGATGATCGCCTGTGACAGGATCATAAGCCCGCCGCCTCCGAGGCCCTGCATCGCGCGAAACGCTACGAGCCAGGTGAAATCGGGGGCGAGCGCGGCGCCCGCCGACGCGATCGTGAACGTGGCAATCGCGATCAAAAATAGGGTGCGACGGCCGAGCACGTCACCGAATTTGCCGTAGATCGGCATCACGATGGTGGTCGCGAGCAGGTAGGCAGTCGTGATCCACGCCTGGTGTTCGACACCGCCGAGCTGGCCGACGATCGTGGGCATGGCGGTTGACACGATGGTCTGGTCGAGGCTCGAGAGCATCATGCCGGCGATGAGCGCCGAGAAGATGATCCAGATGCGGCGCTGGGTGAGCAGCAGCGGGGCGGGGCTGGCGGTGTTTGCGGTGTCTGCGGTGTGCGCGGTGTGCGCGGTGTGCGCGGTGTGCGCGGTGTGCGCGGTGCTCCGTGGGGCGGAAGCGGGCATAGAAGAGGTCCCTTTCGGGGCGTGGTGGGTGTGGTGTGTGGCGTGCAGTTTTAGGCGGGTGTCGGTGCCGGGGGCTGCGCGAACAGTTCGCGGCTGAGCGCGAGCGCCTCGCGCAGCGCCGGCCCGATGCTGCCGGTGCCGCCAGCGTGAAAGAACTCGTGCACTGTTGAGTGCAAGAGCCCGCCGACGAGCTGGATTGCGAGCCGCGGGCGTGGATCGCTCAGGGGGAGGCCCTCGCGCTCAGCGATCAGCGCGGCAAACCGGGCGTGTAGTTCTTCTGATTCACTAATGAATTTCTCGAGAAACGCGGGCTCCCGCCTGACGATCTCGTGCACGTGGGTAATCGTGCCAGCGATATCGAAGACCTCATCCAGTGACTCGATGGTCGCCTCGACGAGGTCGTCGAGTAGCGTGGGGCTGATCGTGCCGTCGGCGGTGCCGTTCGCCATGAAGCGGTGTATGGCATCGCTCTCAAGCGCGTCGGGGGGAGTACCGATGACGGCGGCTTCCTTCGACGCAAAATAGTTGAAGAAGGTGCGCCGCGAGATACCTGCGGGTTCACAGACGTCTTCAACGGTGAACCCGGCGAGTCCGTGGGCGGCGGTGAGTTTGCGCGCGTGCTCGGTGATCGCGATGCGGGTGCGCCGCATCTTGGCCTCACGGCTTTGGTTCGCTGCACTCTGGGTCACAAAGTGCAATTATGCACGATCTGCCTGGGAGTGCAATTTGTTGATATAGGTGGGTGTGTAGCGAAAGTGCAGGCGATAGTCTGACAGCAGGCTTGCGTATTAGGGAATGATTAGTGAGGAGTGCGCCCGATGGCGGTAAATCCGATTGCACGCGCTCAAGTGACAAACTTTGGGCCCTTCGCGTCACTCGATGTAACGTTTTCACCCCACCTCAACGTGATCGTCGGCGAGAACGGGGCTGGAAAGTCACAACTCATTAAGTTGTTGTATTCAGCAACGGCGCCGTTGAGTCAGGTGGAAGATGAGCGCCCGACAAAAGCTAGGTTTAACCGGGCACTTGCCTCTAAGCTGCGGGGCGTATTTAGACCGGACTCTCTTGGGCGACTCACAAACCGACAGCAGGGGCACACTCGAAGTGAAATTCGTCTGCAGTTTAACCACATAGGGGCGCTTGACTTCGGGTTCTCAACGCGCTCTGCAACTGAAGTGCAGACTGCCGAGGTGCCAGATCGGTACCTCAGTGAGACCCCCGCGTTCATCCCAACACGTGAGCTGCTGTCTATCTACCCGGGCCTTGCGGCGCTCTATGACGAGCGCGTGATGGAGTTCGACGAAACGTGGCGTGACACTGCTGTGTTGCTTGGGCGGGGTGTAAGGCGCGGCCCCAGGGAGCAGACCGTTCAACGGGTACTTGCGCCGATTCAGGAGGCCTTGGGCGGTGCTGTTGTTGAAGAGAGCGGCCGCTTTTATCTGTCGCAGCCAGGCCTTGGCAAAATTGAGATGCACCTAGTGGCTGAGGGGTTTCGCAAGCTTGGCATGATTGCACGGCTCGTGGCGTCAGGTACTTTGCTTGAAGGTGGCTATCTGTTTTGGGATGAGCCAGAGGCCAATCTCAACCCCAAAACATTGAAGCAAGTCGCAGAAACTATTGTCGAGCTTGCGCAGTCCGGCGTGCAGGTATTTATTGCTACCCACAGCTTGTTTCTGCTGCGAGAAATTGAGATGCTCACCGAGCAGCGAGCGCTTGAGAGCGTCTTCGTTGGCCTCCAGCGCGACGATCAGGGTTTTGTAGTAGCGGAGTCGGATAGCAGCGTCGAAGGCATTGGTGATATTTCGGCACTCGATGCAGAGCTCGCTCAGTCAGTGAGATATTTGGAACTCACATGACACGCGTGAAGCTTACCGAACAGCGCTATGAATTCATCTTCGATGCGGGGTGGGTGGCCGAGCAGTATGACGAGTGGCGTCACTATCGTGAGAATTTGCAGCAGGTGCGCATCAAGGCGGGCAAAGATGAGCTCTCGGGCTGTGACTTCGTAGCGACAGACGGGTTTCGGGCGTACCTCGTCGAAGTGAAGGACTACGCATACCCAGGGACGACGCTACCTGAAGAGTTGCCGGGCAAGATCGCACTCAAGGCGCTAGATACACTTGCTGGGCTTGTGTCGGCTCGAGAAAAGGGCGGACCAGAATCAACTATCGCAGCGAGGGTGCTGAAGAGTCGTTCAATTCATCTGGTGGTCTCAATCGGGCTGCCTGATCGGCGGCGAAAGCTGATGTCACCAGAACTGTTTCTCGCCAACGTCAAACAAAAGCTGAAGGAATCAACGAAGCAGGTGCTGCCGCACCTGCACGTTCACCTGCTTGGTGAGCGCGGCAAAGCCTGGGACACCCGCCGCGTCGCGTAACCTGCTTGAAACCTTCGCGACACCGTGGTGAAATGTGGCGCCGCCGATCGGCTAATATTACTTAGAGTTACACTGGTCTGTTTCATGCCCGGAGTTTTGCGCTACACGCGTTAAAAACCGGTTCTCGAACAGGCCTTTATTCGTTTTATCGCAGAATATTGGAGAGCCGTGAGCGCACCCAAGAGCGCGAAGCGGATTCACTACGCATGGTGGATCCTCGTCGCAGTTAGTATCATCGTCGGTCTGGGCAAGGGGGCGCTGAACAACACCTCGGGGTTGTTTATCGCTCCGGTGACGAAGGACCTCGGGTTTGGTGTGGGGCAGTTCACACTGTACTTCTCGGTGGCGGCGATCGTGACCATGGTGTTCTTGCCCATCGGCGGCAAGCTGCTCGCCAAGTACGATGTGCGCCAGGTGGTGCTCGGAGCCATCACACTGCAGGCCGGCGCGATCATGCTGTTCGGTCTGATGAGTGCGGTGTGGGGCTGGTACCTCCTCGCGGTGCCGCTGAGCATGGGCGGCACGATCATCACGGTCATCGTGGGCCCCGTGCTCATCAACCAGTGGTTTAAGACACGCAACGGTCTCGCGCTGGGTGTGCTCTCGGCAGCTGGCGGCCTGATCGGTGCGATTGCGCAGCCCGTTACGTCGTTCCTTATCGGTGCGTACGGCTGGCGCATTGCCTACATGGTGCTTGGCGGGTTCTCGCTGGCCATCGTGGTGGCTGCCACCCTGCTCCTTCTGCGCAAGTCACCCGAGTCGATGGGTCTGCGCCCGCTGGGCGCCGAAGCCTCACCCGAGGCCGAGTTTGACGCAAGCGCGCCCGTGGCAGCCAAGCCGGTCTCGGCTGAGGGCATCGAGATTGCCGTCGCGCGCAAGTCTGTACCGTTCTTGATGCTGGCACTGTTCTTCTTCTTCATCACCTCGGTGGCCTCGTTCTCGCAGCACATTCCGAACCACCTCGAGCAGCTCGGGTTTGAGCAGTCCTTCAGCGGCACAGTCATGAGTATCTACATGCTTGGCGTGCTCGTCGGATCCCTGATCCTCGGCGCGCTTGTCGACATGCTCAGCTCGAAATTCACGGCCGTGCTCACGATGATCGTCGGTATCATTGCGATCGGCCTGCTGATTGTGACGAACAACCCAATCGTGATCTGCGTCGCAGTCGCCCTGTTCGGTCTCATTAGCGCATCGATTGGCATCATCGCCCCCGCCATGGTGACCTCGCTGTTTGGCAAGCGTGATTACGCGCAGATCTACGCGACCGCCTCCACTGGCCTCGCACTGGCCTCGATCGTGGCGCTACCCGCATACGGGTTCGTGTACGACGCGACGAAGACCTACCAGCCCGTACTCTTCGCAATCATTGTGATGCTCGCGCTCAACATCGTGATCGTGCTCGTCGCATTCGCCGCGCAGAAGCGTATGGTGGCAAAGGGGCTGTGGCAGCACGCGGGCTAACCGCCACGCGGCTTTTGGTCGCGCAAATTTGACTCCGCCGAGGGCCGGCGACGGACACAAATCCCGGCCATAAGTCAACGAAAGGACTCATCTATGTCGCAGGATCAGCTCGCCGGGGGCGTAATCATTGTCACCGGCGGTGCCTCGGGAATCGGCGGAGCCACCAGCCGCGCTCTCGTTGCTCGTGGTGCACAGGTCGTAGCAGTTGACATTAACGAAGAGGCAGGCCAGGCGCTCGTAGCCGAGCTGCCCGAGCAGGTCGCGTTCTTCGCGGGCGATGTGTCTGACCCCGAGACCGCAAAGCAGGCGGTCGCGCTGGCTGTCGAGCGCTTTGGCAAGCTCACCGGGCTCGTCAATAACGCCCACGCTTCGCGGCAGAAGCCGCTGCTCGAACTCGAGCAGAGCGACTGGGACCTCTCGTTCAACACGGGGTTCCAAGCGACGCTCAACTTCATGAAGGCAGCGCACGCTGAACTCGCCAAGACGAATGGTGCGATCGTGAACTTCGGTTCGGGGGCCGCGATGAGCGGCCAGCCGACGCAGGCCGCCTACGCCGCCGCGAAAGAGGCCATCCGTGGGCTCTCGCGTGTGGCCGCGAACGAGTGGGCCGCCGACGGCATTCGCGTCAACGTGGTGTCGCCGCTCGCGCTCACCGCGGGGGTCGAGGCATGGTCGAAGGCTGCGCCCGAGCAGTACCAGCAGGTGCTCAAGTCGACCCCGCTCGGCCGCTTTGGCGATCCGGAGTCAGATGTTGCCCCGATCATCGCGTTTCTGCTCTCGAAGGAGTCGCAGTACATGACCGGGCAGACACTCATGGCCGACGGCGGCACGCAGAAGCTGTACTAGGCCCGCGGGCACCTCGAACGAAAGCAGGGAGAACATGAACGATTACCTTGGACTCGCAGGCAAAGCGGGCCTCGTGACCGGTGCGGGCGACGGGATCGGCCGCGCCAGCGCCGTGGCCTTCGCGCAGGCTGGCGCCAACGTGCTGCTGTGCGACATCAGCGCAGAGCGACTCGAAGAGACCGCGCGCCTCGTGCGCGAGGCGGGCGCCGAAGCCGAGATTCTCGTGGGCGACGCCTCAGACGAGACGCTCGCTGAGCGCGCCGTCGCAATCGTCGTAGAGAAGTGGGGTGCACTCGACTTCGCGCACAACAACGCCGGTATCGGGGCGCCCACGACTCCCTTCACCGAGCAGGAGCGCGCCACCTGGGAGCGCATCTTCTCGCTCAACGTGTTTGGCACGATGCAGTTCATGAAGCACGAGCTGCGCCAGATGGAAAAGCAGGGCTCGGGCGCGATCGTCAACACCTCGTCGATGTCGGGCAAGCAGGGCTCGCCCGGCCTGTCGCCGTACAACGCGTCGAAGTGGGCCGTCAACGGCATCACGCAGACCGCGGCCCTCGAATACGCTTCGAAGGGTATTCGCGTCAACGCGTTCTGCCCCGGTGCGACGCTCACCACTTCGCTGCTCAACTGGAAGCAGTCGTCACCCGAGGCCTATGACGCTGTCGCGGCAAGCATTCCGATGAAGCGCATGGCGGGTGTCGAAGAGCAGGCTGCCGCTGCCGTGTGGCTGTGCTCTGCGGCATCGAGCTACGTCACCGGCACGCTCTTGAACGTAGAGGGCGGCGACGGGATCCTCGGTAAGCAGTAGCATCTGCCGAAGAATGAGGGGGTTCAGTGTTCATGAGAACACTGAACCCCCTTTCTGTTGCCCGGCGCCGTGCGTCTAGTGGAATGTCCTAGCTACAGCAGCTCTGCAATGAGGCGCTCGACCCGCGCTTTAATGGCGTCACGGATGGGGCGCACAGCCTCGATGCTCTGCCCCGCGGGGTCTTCGAGCTGCCAGTCTTCATAACGCTTACCGGGGTAGAACGGACAGGCGTCACCACAGCCCATCGTAATCACAGCATCGGCGGCCTGCACAGCCGCGTCGGTGAGGACCTTGGGGGCCTCGGCGGTAATATCAATGCCCTCTTCGAGCATCGCGGCGACCGCGGTGGGGTTGATGTGGTCAGCGGGAATTGATCCGGCAGAAAAGACCTCGATGCGGTCGCCCGCGAGGTGCCGCAGGTAACCCGCGGCCATTTGTGACCGGCCCGCGTTGTGTACGCAGACGAATAAGACAGAAGGGGTGGTGAGGGTCATGCTGGTTCCTTTGGGGAATGCTGAAATGAGCCGAGCAGCGCGGTCGCCGCGGCGGTACTAGTGGGTACAAATCTGTACCAAACCCACGTGCCCCGCCTCGTCGAAGTGACGAGGCCAGCGGTTTTGAGCACCTTGAGGTGGTGGGAGATGGTGGGCTGGGCGACGTCTGCGAGGGCCGCCAGATCGCACACGCACGACTCGCCGCGCGGGTCGGTGGCGATCGCCGAGAGGATGCGCAGCCTGAGGGGCTCGGCGAGCGCCTTCAGCGTGCTCGCAACGCTCTGCGCGGCCTCCGTGCCGATGGCGTGGTCTGTGACGGGAGCGCACGAAGACACCTCTGAAGCGGCCTCGGTTACGTCAGTGAGTGCGGTCATGATGCCCTCGTTCCGGTCGCGTAGGGGTCGGTTTTAAACCAGGTCTTCGCCAGCCAGAGTGAGACATACACCAGCCCCACCAGCACGGGCACCTCGATGAGCGGGCCCACGACACCGGCAAGCGCCTGCCCCGAGGTCGCCCCAAAGGTGCCGATCGCGACGGCAATTGCGAGCTCAAAGTTGTTGCCCGCGGCCGTGAACGCAAGCGACGTGGTGCGCGCATAGCCCAGCCCGATTGCTTTGCCGAGCGCCATGCCAATGAACCACATCAGACCGAAGTACGCGAGAAGCGGGGCCGCGATACGGGCCACGTCGAACGGATTCTTAGTGATGGCCTCGCCCTGAAAAGCGAAGAGCAGCACGATGGTGAACAGCAGACCGTAGAGCGCCCACGGCCCGATCCGGGGCAGAAAGGTGCCCTCGTACCATTCGCGGCCGCGACGCTTCTCGCCCAGCCAGCGTGACATGAAGCCGGCGATGAGCGGCACGCCCAAGAACACGAGCACGTTGAGTGCGATCTGCCACACCGAGACATCGAGCCCCTGCGAATCGAGGCCCAGCCAGCCCGGCAACACGGTGAGGTAGAACCAGCCCAGAAATGAGAAGGCGACGACCTGAAACACCGAGTTCATGGCGATCAGCACCGCGGTGGCCTCGCCATCACCGCAGGCGAGATCGTTCCAAATCACGATCATCGCGATGCAGCGGGCGAGCCCCACGATGATCACGCCGGTGCGGTACTCGGGCAGGTCGGCCAAGAAGATCCAGGCGAGCGTGAACATGAGGGCGGGGCCGAGTAGCCAGTTCAGCACGAACGACGAGACGAGCAGCTTCTTGTCGCCGGTGATCGCGGCGACCTTGCTGTAGCGCACCTTCGCGAGCACCGGGTACATCATGACGAGTAGACCCAGTGCGATCGGTACCGAGATCCCGCCCACCTCGAGGCGCGTGAGCAGCTCAGACAGGCCGGGAACGAAACGCCCCAGCAGCAGCCCCGCGATCATGGCGATGCCGATCCACAGGGCGAGCCACTTGTCGAGCGTAGACATTCGTTTGGGGGCGACCCGCACAGGCGCTTGAATAGACATGTGTCTATATTGACGGTTGTCGATGCAGTGCGCAAGTTTTGTGGGGTGAGTCCTCGCCGGGTAGCTTTCCTATAGGATCAATCGCGATAGGCAATCCAATGAATACCTGGATGGCGAGGGAGCCACATGGGACGTGCAAGCGACAACACCGGCAACGGGACAGAGAAAAGCATCAACATCACTAAGTTGGTGGTCTCTCTCGTCATACTGGCAGCCGCGCTGATCTTCATCTTCTCGAATCGCGGCACCGCGACCCTGCACTTTCTGAGCTTTCAGTTTGTGGCTCCCGGGTGGGCGTGGTTCCTAGTGCTCCTGGCGGCCGGCGTGGTGATCGGCTCGATTTTTCCCTGGTTTCGTAAGAAGAAGAAGTAGCGGCGCCAGCCAGGGGGGGTTGAACGTGCTCGTGAATTCTGCAGCACAGTGAAATTTGGGTCACAGTGAAACTTCGCCGCACGCGTTTGCAACGCGCTCTGTCGGTGCTCGAAAAAGACGACCCGACGACGCTGGCCTATGCCCGCTCTACCGAGTTGGTGGGCATGCTCGGGCTGCTCGGGCGCGTGCTGCTTGCTGGCTCGCAACCCACCAACGAGGTGGCGGGGTCACTACTGTCGCTCGCGCGCACCTACGGCAGCCTCAATCTGCGCATCATCGTGCTGCCCACGTTCATTCTGATCGAGGATCCGTCGCACGACCCGGTCAAAACGTCGGTGTTCGACGCCAATCACGCTCCGTTACGGCTCGACCAGGTTGATGCGATCGAGCGCCTCATGCACAAGTCGGCCGCGGCGCAGCTCGACCCCGCCGACGTCTCGGCGCGCGTGAAGCGCATCAGTGCGGCGCCGCCGCGCTTTGGGTTCTGGGCGTCGCTCGCCGGGCATGTGCTGCTGACGCTCGGCTTTGGGCTTGTGCTGAGCCCCACGCTGGCCGCGCTGCCGGTCTACGCGGCCCTCGGGCTGCTCGTGGGGCTCATTGTGCTGCTGGGCTCGCGCGTACAGACGCTCGCGCTGGTGCTGCCAGTTGTGGCAGCCTTCACCGCGACGGCGATTGCCGGGCTTATTGCCCCAGAGCTCGCAAGCCAGAGCGTGCTCAGCCTGGTCACGCCCGCGATCGCAAGCATGCTGCCCGGTCTGACGCTCACGATCGCGACGGTCGAGCTGACGAACGGCCAGATCATCGCGGGCGCCAGTCGCATGCTGTACGGCTTCGCCTCGCTGGCGCTGCTCGCATTTGGGCTATACCTGGGCATGGTCGTTTCGGGTATGTCGCACCCGCACACCTCAAGCGGTGACCGGCTGGGCGCGTGGGCGCCCTGGCTGGGCATCGTGTTCGTCGCGATCGGCTACTACCTGTACTCGGTCGCCCCCAAGGGGTCGCTGATCTGGATCTTGTTTGCGCTCAGCGTGGCCTACGCGGGCCAGCTGCTCGGCCATGTGCTGCTCGGTGCGGCGCTCTCGGGGCTCATTGGTGCCGTGATCTCGGTGCCCGCGATCTATCTGGTGTCGCACCTGCCGCGGGCCCCGCAACCAGCGGTGATGCTCACCTGCGCGTACTGGATGATGGTGCCCGGCACCATGGGGTTCATCGGCCTCACCGAGACCGTTTCGGGCACGGCCGGGGGAGGCAGCGCCCTACTGCAAACGGTCGCGGGCATCTTCGCCATCGCGATCGGCATGGTCGTGGGCACGGGCCTCAGCCGCGACACCGGGGCTGTGGCGCGGGCCTGGGTCTCGACCCGGATCAGGTAGCCGTGCTTGGGATGAAAAATTAGCCGCCTTCGAGCTCGTGAACACGGGTATCGCGCGCCAACGGTGCAAACCAGCTTGCATCGTTGCGAGTGATTTGTTGACGGTACGCCCAAGCAAGCAAATCAGGTAGGCCGAGCAACGGCTCAGCTGATGGGCGCGCATGGTATTCAGTTGCGTCACGGTGAAGCGTCCCGGCCCGACGGAGATCGCCGAACGTGAACCGGTCATGACGGTTGGCGGCCGGAGTCTCTAGCGAGTCAAGCACGAGAAGCGTCGTTCCTTCCTCCTTATGAAGTAGCGGCGCGATAAATGAAAGGCATCGCCGGCGTGCACTATGCCCATGATCATCATCTAGATCGATGGCCGTCTGTACGACAACATCCATACCATCGTGCTGGCTGGCTGCGAGCGATAGGGCGCTGCGGAGGGAAGTGAGTTCATTCCGACGGTACATCGGAGAAGCATGCATTGTGTCGCCACCATAAAACTCAAGCAGTGCTGTTCGACTGCGGTCGAGATCGTCCGGGTAAACGATGGCCGATGCGATGATATAGAAAGTCTTGCCTTCGCGCAGCTCGTAGGACTCATCGAGGAACGCTATGGGCGCTCTGTTCTCTGCATAAAGACGGTGTAGCTGAATGTCCACGATCCTCCTGCAAAGATGCGACCCCCAGGACGCCGTAGCGAGCCTGGGGGTCATACGCTTCACCGGCGGTGCATAAAATGCCTGGCGGGTTACCTGCGCTGCACCTCTAAGATACCAGCTTGTTCATGCGCCGTCTACGCGCGCGCATGTTTGGGTGAGCGCGGCTTCCTGTTGCGGCTCAGGGTGCGGGGGTGAATCCATCTTTTAGTATCACCCTACGGCGTCGGGCATGCATCGCCTCAAACAGAGGCACGTTACCGTCCCGAAAATCATGCACAAGCGCAACCTTTCCCGACGTCGCCGCCACGCCGCGGGTAATTCGCCCGAGCTGCTGTATGACCCTCCCCTTAAAGGAAATCGGCACAGCGAGAAACAGTGTGTCAAGCGTTGGTAGATCCAACCCTTCGCCCGCAACCTTGTCAATCGCAACGAGCGTGAATGGCTCGCGCCTATCGACGAGTGCGGTGAGGGCGTCTCGGACTTCACGGCGTTCAGCCGGTGAAAGCCTGCCATGCAGGGAGAATGTGGGTGTGCTCGAGCGCTGACGAATGCTCTCCATGAGTGTGTCGAGGTGATCGATCCGGTTAGTGAGAACTAGTGAGCAGCGTCCGTCAGCAGCGGCATCAAGGACGCTATCTACCACGAGTGTGTTCCGCGCTTCGTCATGGGCAAGCTCCGTGTAGATAGCTTGTATCGACGGCCCATCACTGCCCGTCTCATCTGTGGCGAACTGCGTGTCGTGAATTCGGAGCTCTCGCTTTACTACGGTTTCCTGCATCATGGTGTGGCGTATCGGCCCACACTGCATGGTGATCAGCCCGTCCATTTTGTCGGCACGGTACGGAGTAGCAGTCAGGCCCAGCCACCTGGGCGCATCAACTTGGCGCAGCGCAGCCTCGATCGCAGGCGCCGCGATCCCGTGGCACTCATCAATAATGATCTGCCCGTACTCGTTCAAAATGGTGGGGTCACCTTCACGGTGGGCGATCGATTCCCACATGATGAGGTCGACCAACCCGCGCCGCTTACGGCGACCAGCTCCGAGCTGACCGATTTGGTTTTCAGTAAGCGATAGAAACTCCTGTAGTCGCGTGCGCCACTGTGCCAGTAGCTCGCGATTGCCGACGAGGATCGCGGTTGGCTTTTGTCGTTTCGCAATGAGCGCGCAGGCGATCACGGTCTTGCCCGCCCCTGGGGGTGCAACGAGTACACCGGTTTCGTGTTTGTCCATCGCGCTAACTGCAGCCCGCTGATCTTTGTGGAGCGTTCCGCTGAATTTGACTTCGATCGAAGTTCGTTTGCGACGTGTTTTCGTGACACTGACTTTGAAGCCGGCATCTTCAAGCCGCAGACTGGTCTCATCAAGCAATCCGCGCGGGATCCGTAATTCTTCACCGTCATGCTCAAAACAGGTGACCAAGCGCGGTGTTCCATAAGTGCTGCGACGTTGTGCCTGTCTGAGGTAGAACTCTGGATTCGGAATAGAAGCCAGATGTTTGAGGTCGATGATGACGGTGCCCGGCAGCGATGCGGTCGGCACATGCAAGACCGAGTCGAGTCGCAGTCGAACATTCTGTTCTGCACCCGGTGCGGCAAGGTGTTCCTTGGCCGCAGCGCGAATTGCCGCACGCTGGGGCCGGAGTGGAAGGTTCCCTGCCGGCCCAAGCGGGTTAGTTGCCCCCGCTCCGATGATTTTGGTCAACGATTCAGCGTCAGCGAGCCGAACTTTTGCAAGCTCAGCGAATTGATCCTTGAACGGAACCCACGTTGTGGGGTCGGCGAATACAGAGGTGGATCGGGCCCGGCAATTGCCGCTCAAAGGCAACGCGATTAGGTTGCCAAACCGCGCTCGTCCGGTGGACTGGGTAGGGAGTTTGTCTTGGGACGGAAAGAAGCGGTCGTAGCTTTCGAAACTCATGCTCGGGCACGACGCCATCGCGCGCCGCAACAGCTGCGCGCCTGCGGCGCGTGCTGTCGCAGCGGGAACCGCTGAGTCGAAGAACATCCACACGTGGGCGCCTTCCCCCGAACGCGAGATCTCGGCGAGTACGTCGAACCCCGCTTCCTTACATGCCGCCGCATATGCGGCCGCATCGCGGCGCCAGTCACCGTCATCGAAGTCACAGGCGAGCAGGCGGCACTGGTCATTCTCAAGCAGCGGGTACAAACCTGCGTGCCATTCAATATCGGGATCGCGCCGAAGGTGGCGTTCGAGTACAGAAGCTGTGAGCGGAAGGTAATCTGACGGCCTTGGATTGCGGTAGTCACTGCCGTAGCGAATTGCCGGACTCCATCCGGACTTGCCGGTTTTCTTGCTGAGCCACCGGTTTGCGTAGACATCGCTTCGCCCAATGAAGCGCGCGCTGAACAGCGCCATTTTTTCTGCAGGACTCGATCCGGCGTGGACGTGGGCGGGGGAGGGGATGCCGTTCTCAGTCTCTGATGTGAGGTTCCTGCTCGGTGTTGAGACACTGTCGAGCAGTCGAAGTTCATTTCTCGCCTGGGAGAGCTGGTTCTCCAACGCGGTTATGCGCTCCAGTAACTTGACCCGCGCATCCACTGGTTCAGGCCGCTCTGACACTCCACCAGGCTATCAACGCGCGGCGCGCCTGCCCACTGTGGCTGATAGATCGACGTGTGATGCGCGACCCCGACACCCGTCGAGCGCAGTCGGGCCAAAACCTGCATCCACGAAGATCCTTCTGGAGAAGGACTGTTGCCCCGGCAGTCCGAGCCAAAAAGCTCGAATAGTCCCGGGGCGTTACGAGAACCTCATTACCTGACTCATGTGGATCAGGCAGGCCAGCGGGCGGTTCACTCACCAATGCCCGCTCGTCATCAAGTTATGGGGTCACTCGGCAGGGTCGCAGTGCCCAGCGTCTTCGTTTATGCGCGTGCTGCACTATCCGCCCACCGCGACGATTGCCGGGTAGGCGCAGACAACACAGACCGCGCTGGCGGCAGCAATGCCCAGCGCGAAGACACTCGCACCGAATATCAGAAACGTAACTTCGCCCTTACGTGCGTTCATGAGCGACTTCGGGGCTGGCCGTAACGTCATCGATTGGTCTCCATCTCGGTTAAGGGGTGTGGTTCTTCGCCCCTCGCGAAAGTGGCGGGCAGAGTGACTGAGCAGGCAACTTGACCCTTCAAACGCCAGACGAGCGCTATGCCGGTAAGTAACACCGCCGCGAGCGCAAGAATGGGCTGCAGTGGCGCAAACCAGGTGATGGCACCGGCGTAGCCGAGTGCGAGCAGCGCGATCTTGTTGCAGACTGGGCAGCCAACGGCGAACCACGTGAGAAGGCTCCCCGCGAGCCCAAATCGTGCTGTGCGACGGTCTGCGGGAGTGGCTTCAGTCGTATCACGCGCACCCGTTGCGCTGGGAGACACGTAGGTGGCGGCGAGCATTCCGACGCCCACTGAGTTGACGAGCAACACCGGGTAGTTCCACCACACAGTCGCGATCTCGCGTGCAAATAGCGGGTTGGGAATCAGCACGGTGACCACTCCCACAAGCACTGCGAACCCGAGCGCGATCGATACCGCGACGAGGTATTGCCGCCGCGTCCACGAGCGGAGCGCGCGCCGCGCGAGCGTCAAAGATTCTCGGGTAGAGGAGAAAGAAAAACGCTGAGCCAAAGAGCGCCCCTTTCGTCTTCATCAACTGAGGTTCACGCATCAAATAATAAGTGCCCCCGGCTGGACTCGAACCAGCGACCGACAGATTAGAAGGCTGTTGCTCTATCCACTGAGCTACGGAGGCGACTTCACTAGCGTAGCGCAGCCGGGGGAGCCGAGAGAACTCGGCTCCCCGCGGTGTAACAAAACGTGCGCTAGTTTCCCGAGCGAATCAGCTCAGCACACTTCTCGCCCATCATCATGACCGTGATGTTGGGGTTCACGGTGACGATCTCGGGCATCGCCGAGGCGTCGACGACGCGCAGACCCTGCACGCCCTTCACGCGCAGCTGCGGGTCGAGCGGCGACATCGCATCATCGACGGGGCCCATACGCACCGTGCCCACCGGGTGGTAGACCGTGTTGTGGGTCTTGTAGATGTACTCGGTCAGCTCTTCGTCGGTGGTCGCTGCGGCGCCGGGGGCGAGCTCGCGGCCCGCCCAATCGGCCATCGCGGGCTGCGCCATGATCTCGCGTGCCTTACGAATACCGGCGATCATCACGCGCAGGTCGTGCCCCTCGGGGTCCGAGAAGTACTTCGGATCGACCTTCGGCTTGTCTCGGTAGTCAATCGACCGCAGCCGCACCGTGCCGCGCGAGCGCGCGTGCGTCACATTGGGGGTGAGGCAGATCATGTCATCGGCGGTGGGGTAGCCGGCGCGGTACGTGTGCATGTCGAATGGCACCGAACCGTAGTGCATCATCAGGTCGGGGCGATCGAGCCCCTCCTCGGTCGGCGCAAAGATGCCGATCTCCCACCACTGCGTCGACTCGCGCACCATCTCGCGCTTCGCCTCCCACTGCACGACGCCCTCGGGGTGATCTTGCAGGTTCGACCCCACGCCGGGGCTGTCGACCCGCACCTCGATGCCCACCTCTTCGAGGTGTTCGCGCGGCCCGATGCCCGAGAGCATCAGCAGCTGCGGCGTGTTAATCGCGCCGGCCGAGACGATCACCTCGCGCTCCGCCGCAATGCGGCTCGCACGCCCAAACGCGTTATCGACGTACTGCACGCCCGTCACGCGGTTCTCGGCATCGAACTCGAGTTCGCGCACGTGCACTCCGGTCAAGACCGTAAGATTCTCGCGGCTCCGGATCGGGTGGAGGTACGACACCGATGACGATCCTCGCGTGCCGTCCGGCAGCCGGTTCACCTGAAAAAAGTTCGCACCGTTGATCACGGTGTTGCCGGTGTTGAACTGGGCGCGGGGGATCCCCACCTGCTCACACGCATCGAGCAGCGCGACCCCGCACTCGTCTGCATGAGGCACGTTCATGATGTTGACGGGACCGGTCTTGCCGTGCAGTGGGCCGTCGTCCTCGTTCGTTTCGAGTTTCGTGTAGAGCGCGTACGTCTTGTCAGACTCCCAGCCCGTGGCACCGTACTTGTTCGCCCACTCGTCGAGGTCTTCGCGCGGCGCCCAAAATGCGATGCACGAGTTGTGTGACGAGCAGCCACCCAGCACCTTCGCCCGCGAGTGGCGCATGAACGAGTTGCCGGTTTCTTGCGGCTCGATGGGGTAGTCCCAGTCGTAGCCCGACTCGAGCAGCTCCATCCAGCGGTCAAGCTGCAGCACTACCTGTTCGTCGGCGTCGTGCACGCCCGCCTCGAGCAGGCCCACGGTGACGCTCGGGTCTTCGCTCAGGCGAGCGGCGACGGCGGCGCCGGCCGAGCCGCCGCCCACGATTACGTAGTCAAATGAGTGTGTGGTCTTCAATTGATGCGCCTTTCTAGTGCTCGGGGAACCAGCCGGTGACGGCCGGAGCGAGGTTGTGGTAAACGTGCTTCATCTCTTGATATTCGGCGAGGCCAGTGGGGCCGAGCTCGCGGCCAAAGCCCGACTGCTTGAACCCGCCCCACTCGGCCTGCGGCAGGTAGGGGTGAAAGTCGTTGATCCAAATGGTGCCGTGGCGCAGCTGCTTCGCGACGCGTTCGCCGCGGCCCGCCTCGCTCGACCAGACGGCGCCCGCGAGCCCGTAGATCGTGTCGTTGGCGATGGCGATGGCCTCGTCTTCGGTCGTAAACGTCTCGACCGTCACAACGGGGCCAAATGCTTCGTCACGCACCACGCTCATGCCGCGCACGACGCGGTCGAGCACGGTCGGCAGGTAGTAGAAGCCGCCCTCAAGGTCGCCCTCGCCAAATTTGCCGCCGGTGCGCAGGCGTGCGCCCTCGGCGATACCGGCCTCGACGTACGCGTGCACCTTGTCGCGGTGCGCTGCCGAGATCAGGGTGCCCGTCTCGGCGGTGTCGTCGAATGGGCCGCCCAAACGGATCCCCTCGGCCCTGCGCACGAGCTCGTCCACGAAACGCTCGGCGATGCTCTCCTCGACGATCAGCCGCGTGCCCGCCGAGCACACCTGACCCGAGTGCACAAACACAGCATTGAGCGCATTGTCGAGCGCCGCGTCGAAATCAGCGTCGGCGAACACAATGTTGGGGTTCTTGCCGCCAAGCTCGAGCGCAATCTTCTTCACGCTGCCCGCCGCGTTCGCGGCGAGCAACTTGCCGGTCTCGAGCCCGCCCGTAAACGATACGAGGTCAACGTCGGGGTGCGTTGACAGGGGAGCGCCCGCCGTTGATCCGGCGCCGAGCACGAGGTTCGCAACACCCGCGGGCAGCCCGAGATCATCGAGCAGCTTGATCATGAGAATAGCGGTGTGCGGGGTGAGCTCGGCGGGCTTGAGCACGAACGAGCAGCCCGCGGCAAGCGCCGGGGCGATCTTCCACGCGGCCTGCAGCAGCGGGTAGTTCCAGGGCGTGATGAGCGCGCAGACACCGATCGGCTCGACCTCGATGCGGCTGTTCACGTTGGGGTCGCCCGCGTCCACGATGCGGCCGGTGTTTTGCGCGGCGAGCTTGCCAAAGTAATCGAAGCAGGCGGCAATATCGTCCATGTCCATGCGGGCTTCGACGATGCGCTTACCGGTGTCGAGGGCCTCTGCGCGCGCAAATTCTTCCTTGCGTTCGCGCAGCAGGGCGGCCACGCGCAGCAAAAAGTCGCCGCGCTCAGATGCCGGGGTCTGCGCCCACACGCCCGCATCGAACGAGGTGCGTGCGGCACGAATCGCCGCGATCGTGTCTTCGGGCCCTGCCTCGTCAACCTCGGCGACGAACGCGCCGTCGGCGGGGCAGTGGATCTGGCGCTTGCCGCCCGCGGTCGCGGAGCACCAGGCCCCGTCAATGAAGAGTGTTGCGGTCATGGGGTTCTCCTGCTCTGCAGCGAAACGCTGCGACAATCAAGTGGGTTAGGTAGCTGAGTCGGGATGCTCGAAGTCGTCGCTCCAGTCGGTGATCACGAGTTCACTCTCGCCGATGGAGGCGTCGCTGCCGCCCGCCGAAATGCGCAGGTACTCGAGGTGCGACTCGTAGTGGCCCAGCACATCTGCGATGATCTGGTCGCTGTCGAATCCGTAAACGTCGTAACCGTGTGATCCGGTGACAGTAAACACCTCGAGCCTGAAGTAGTATTCAGCGCCGCCCACATTTCGGTAGGCGAAGGTGGGCAGCTCGTGCGCGACCGGGTAGATCTGGTACGTGAAGTCCTGCTGCTCAGGAAACTTCGCGGTGACGAGCAGCGACGGCACGTCGAGGCCCTCGACGTTGGCGCGCTCGAAGTCGACCTCAACGCCAGACTTGCGCAGCTCGTCGGTGACGTCGATGAGGGCGGGCTCTGCGACCGAGTCGATATAGCGCTCGGCCTGCGCCCGGTGCGGAAACGTGGTCGAGCGGCGCAGCCGCCTGCGCCAGCTGGTCTCGGCGGGCGCGTAGCGCACCGGCATCGTAGCCTCGTACCCCTCGAGGTGCTGGGCCTCGGTGCGCAGCGCTCGAAACAGTGAGATCATCACGAGATAGAGCAGCAGCGATACGGGCAACCCGATGATCAGTGTCGCTTGCTGCAGGGTGGGCACGCCGCCCACGAGCAGCATGCCGAGCGTGAGCAGCCCGGTCGCGACCGACCAGAAGATGCGCAGCGGCTTGCTGCCGTCTTGCTTCGGGTCTTCCACCTTCGAGGTGAGGTTCGAGAGCACGAGGGCACCCGAGTCGGCCGAGGTGACGTAGAACAGCAGGCCCGTGAGCAGCGCGACCGCGATCACGACGGGGGCGGCGGGGTACTGCTGCAGCAGGTCGAAGAACGCCCGCTCGGGCAGATTCATCGCCGTGTCGGCGAACGCGCCATCACCGCCGAGCACAATCTCGAGGGCCGAGTTACCAAAGATCGAGATGAAGATCGCGATGAACGCGAACGGAATAATGAGCACGCCGAAGATGAACTGCCGCAGGCTGCGGCCGCGTGAAATGCGCGCCAGAAACAGGCCCACAAACGGCGCCCAGGCGACCCACCACGCCCAGAAGAACAGGGTCCAGCCCTGCATCCAGTCGTCGGGCCGCTCCCACGCAAACGTGTCAAACAGCATGCCCGTAAACCCGGTCATGAAGTCTCCCACGTTCATCACGAGGCCCTCGAGAATGCGGCGCGAGTCACCCGTAATGGTGATCCACAAAAGCAGCGCGATCGCTAAGATCACGTTCGCTTCTGACAGGCGCCGGATCCCCTTCTCGACGCCCGATACGGTCGAGAGGGTGGCCATCGCGACCGCCAAGATGATGAGGGCGATCTGCGCGGCGACGCCGTCGGGCGTGCCAAACAGCACGTGCATGCCGTAGCTGAGCTGCACGACGCCGATGCCGAGCGTCGTGGCGATGCCAAAGACGGTGCCGAGCACGGCGAGAATGTCGATCGTGTGTCCACCCCAGCCGTCGACGCGTTTACCGAAGATGGGGGTCAGTAGTGAACGAATGTTGAGCGGCAGGTTGCGGCGGTACGCGAAGTAGGCGAACGCGCCGCCCATGAGCGCATACATCGCCCAGCCGACGGGGCCGTAGTGAAAGAAGGTCCACACGATCGCCTGGCGGGCGGCGGCGATGGTGCCGCCGTCACCCTCGGGCGGCGCGACATACTGTGCCACGGGCTCTGACACCGAGAAGAACATCAGGTCGATACCAATGCCCGCCGCGAACAGCATCGACGCCCACGTGAACATGCTGAACTGGGGCTTCGCGTGGTCTGGGCCGAGCCGGGTGCGGCCGGCGGGGGAGAACGCGACGACAACGACGAAGAAGACGACGAGCCCCGCGGTAAGAATGTAGTACCAGCCGAAGTTCTCGGCGGTCCACCCGACGAGGGTGTTAATGACTGAGTCGGCTTGATCTCGCGCGAAGATCGCCCAGAGTGCGATGGCGAGGATCACCGCGGCTGAGCCGATGAGCACGGGCCAGCGGGGCGGCGGCGGCGCCGCGGCCGCCCGGCCGGCGTCTGGGTCTAGATCGATGGGTGGTTGGTCGGATGCCACGGGCAAAAGCTTCGATCCTTCGTTAGAAGTGTCGGCGCCGTCGAGTACTGATGAGTACTGTACCGGCGTACACCGGCCAACAGCTCGTACCGTTTCACCCTAACAAGTGTCGAAAATGGCCGGTCGGGCGGTCACCGCTGCACGCCAGTGCACCACTGGCGACGCGCCGTAGCCGAAATGCTTAATAACTGCTGCCGGTAGCGGTCAAATCAGACACGCCCAAAGATTGGCCAGCGGCTATTCGAAGCGGTTCACGAGCGAGTGCGCCGCGCGGTCAATGTAGTCGCGAAACGGCTCGTCATAGATGGGCGGGAGCGCCACCTCGTCGAGTGCCGCGTACATGTGGTGCAGCCACCGGTCGCGCGCGGCCGGAGTGATGGGGTACGGCTGATGGCGCATGCGCAACCTGGGGTGCCCGCGGTTGTCTGAGTAGGTCGTGGGGCCGCCCCAGTACTGTTCGAGGAAGGTGCGCAACCGCCAGATCGCCCCCTCCCAGTCGTCTTCGGGGTACATCGGGGCCATGATGGGATCCTGGCGCACCCCCTCATAGAATTTGCGCGTGATCTTCTCAAAGGTGTCGGTGCCGCCGACCTGCGCCCAGAACGACTCGGTCACGGCGCCGCCCGCCTCGCCCGCGCCGAGGGTGCGCGCTGGCGCGACAGCGTTTGAAGTGTCGGAAGTTGCGGGAATGATGGGAAGTTCGGTCAAAGCGGTGGCCTCCTGAAATCGTGGTTGTGTGGGCTTCTGAGGGCTGTGCGCCGAGTCAGGGCTGTGCGCCCGGATACTTGGGCAGCTCGGCGGCCAGCTTGATGCCGGCCTTGTGAAACTCGCGCAGCAGTGCAGCGCGAAGTGCGCGCTGCACTGCCCACTGTGACTCGGGTCGTGTGCGCAGCGCGAGTCGCAGCGTGGCGCGGTCACCGAATGCGCTCTCGATACCCCACACCTCGGGCTCACCCGTCACCTTGCGGGCGACCTCGGGGTCGGTGAGCAGGGAGTGTGCCGACAGCATCGCTACCCGTTCGACCTCGTTCATATCGTTGTCGGTGTCGACGGTCACATCGATGACGGCGCGTCCCCAGCCCTGCGATGAGTTACCGAGGGTGAGGATCTCGCCGTTACGCACAAACCATAGTGTGCCGTCGAGTGCGCGCACCTGCGTCACGCGAATGCCTACGTCTTCAACGGTGCCACTGATCTCACCCACGGTGACCACATCGCCCACCCCCAGCTGGTCTTCAAACACCATGAACACGCCGTTCAAGATGTCTTTCACGATGTTCTGGGCGCCAAACGCGAGACCGGCGGCGACGATACCCGCCGAGGTGAGAATCGCGCCGACGTTGACCTGTAGCTGGCCGAGAATCAGAAACAGGGCGATCGTAGCGATCGTCCAGGTGATGACGGCGCGGCCAACGGTGCCGAGGGTGCGCGTGCGCTGCACCGCACGCGCGTTAATGTACGGCGAGGTTTGAATCTCGCTCGTCACATCGACGTCTTGCGCTTTCTTCACGCCGCGCACGATCTGGTTTACGGTGCGCGTGAGCAGCATCCGCAACAGCCAGTTCACGACGCCCGCTGCGATGACAATGATCACAATGCTCAGCGGCACTTTGAACGTCACCAAAAAATCGGCGAACGCGTTACCCGCCGCCTCGGTGACACCGTTGGCTAGCCCATCCATTTACGCCCCCGCGTCAACCTGCTGAGCAGCGATCGCGCGGTCAACCCCTGCGAGCAGCTCAACTACGAGGCGACGCAGAGCAGGCGCCGCCTCCTCGTTGGCGTCAAGCCACGCGCGCGAGGCGGCCGCGAGCGGCGCACCCGCGAGTGCCGACGGGTAGAAGCCCTCGACGAGCTCTTCGACGATCGCGTGGCTGCGCGACTCCCAGACCGGCACGAGCGCCGCAAAGAAACGGTCTACGAACGGTTCGAGCAGTGCGAGGTCGTGGGCGCGAGAGAACCCGAGTCCGGTCGCGCGCACAATCGCGTTGGGCTTGTCGCTCTCGTCAAACACCGAGGCCCAGGCCGCTTCCTTACCCGCAAGGGTCGGCAGCGCCGCACGGGCGTGTGCAGCGGCCTGGTTGCCAGTTGCGGTCAGGTCGGCCGCCTGGCGGGCGGCGATCTCTTCCTCGCCCGCGCGCCCACCCGCAACGAGCGCAAACAGCAGCTCCCACCCGAGGTCGGTGTCGAGGGTGAGGCCGGGCAGCGTCGCCGACCCGTCGAACAGGGCCGCGACGTGGCCCAGCTGTTCGGGCGTATGTGCGAGGTGAGCGAACGTCTTCACGAACTGAAACTGGCGGTCTGACGCAGCATCTGCGTTGCCCGCGAGCTGCCAGAGCGCGTCGGCCACGCGCGTGAGGGTGGCCGCGCGACGCGACGGTGCAACGTAGCTTGACGCAGCGAGTACGAGCTGGTTCAAGAGCGTGCGCAGCGTCGTCGAAGCGTCTTCGCGTGCGATGTGCGCGAGCACGGTATCGATGAACCGCGAGGCGGGCAGCTCGCCGTCACGCGTCGCATCCCACAGCGTGCCCCACACGAGTGCGCGCGCAAGCGAATCTGGCATGGTGCCCAGATGGCCCTCGACTGTCTCGAGCGAACGCTCGTCGAGTCGAATCTTGGCGTATGTCAGGTCGTCGTCGTTGATCAGCAGCAGATCGGGCTGGGCGAGGCCCACGAGCTCGGCGATTTCGGTACGCGGGCCGTCAATGTCGACCTCAACGCGGTGCGCGCGAGTGAGAGCACCCTCCGAGATGCGGTACAGGCCGATCGCGACGCGGTGCGGGCGAATCGTGGGGTACTCACTTGCAGCGGTCTGATCGATGGCAAAGCTCTCAAACGCGCCGTCACTGCCCTGCGTAAACGAAGCACGCAGCGTGTTGACGCCCGCGGTTTCGAGCCACAGTTTCGACCACTCGGTGAGGTCGCGGCCGCTTTGCGCCGTAAGCTCCTGCAGCAGGTCAGGCAGCTCGGTGTTTGAGTACTGGTGCTTCACAAAGTAGTCGTGCACGCCGCGCATAAACGGCTCACGGCCCACCCACGCCACCAGCTGCTTGAGCACCGACGCGCCCTTGGCGTAGGTGATGCCGTCGAAGTTCACCATTACGTCTTCGAGATCGCGAATGGGGGCGACGATCGGGTGAGTCGACGGCAGCTGGTCTTGGCGGTACGCCCACGACTTTTCAGACGCGGCAAACGTGGTCCAGCATTCAGACCACTCGGTCGCCTCGGCCACCCCCAGGGTCGACATGTACTCGGCAAACGACTCGTTGAGCCACAGGTCGTTCCACCAGCGCATCGTTACGAGATCGCCAAACCACATGTGCGCGAGCTCGTGCAAGATCGTCACGACGCGGCGCTCACGCATCGCATCGGTGACCTGGCTGCGAAACACGTACGCCTCGGTGAACGTGACGGCGCCCGCGTTCTCCATCGCGCCCATGTTGTACTCGGGCACAAACAGCTGGTCGTACTTATCGAAGGGGTACGGGTAGTCGAACTGTTCCTCGAAGAACGCGAAGCCCTCGCGGGTCTTTTCGAAGATGTAGTCGGCGTCGAGAAACTCGCCCAGCGATTCGCGGCAGAAGGCGCCAAGCGGAATCGTGCGCCCGTCGCGGCTCGTGAGCTCTGAGCGTACGACGCGGTAGGGGCCCGCGATGAGCGCGGTGATGTAGCTCGACATGACGGGGGTGGGCTCAAACTCCCACGTTGCGAGCTGCTCGCCGTGGCGCTCGCCCACGGCAAAGGGCTCGGGTGTGGGCTGGTTGCTCACGACCTGCCAGCGTGCGGGGGCCGTGATCGTGAACTGAAACGAAGCCTTGAGGTCGGGCTGCTCAAACACCGGGTACATGCGGCGCGAGTCGGGCACCTCAAACTGCGAGTACAGGTAGACCTCACCGTCGGCGGGGTCGACGAAACGGTGCAGGCCCTCGCCGGTGTTCATATAGCGCTGAGTCGACACGATGTGCAGCACGTTTTCGGCCGCGAGGCCCGGCAGCGCGATGCGCGAGTCGGCAAACACGGTCGCCGGGTCGAGCTCGGTGCCGTTCAGATCGATCAGCTGCACTGAGTCCGCGATGAGGTCGATGAACGTCGAAGCGCCCGGCGTGCCGGTGAACCGCACCGTCGTGTCGGCGACGAACGTGTCGGGGCCGGTCATCAGGTCGAGGGCAATCTCGTAGCTCTCGGTCGTAACGACGGCGGCGCGCTCCTGCGCTTCAACACGGGTGAGGTTCGTTCCTGGCACAGCTGCTCCTGTCGAAGGGTGAAAGGTGATGGTCTAAGACTATGCCTGAACCCTATCGATGCGCCGAGTGGCTCACTACAGTAGAACCATGACTCGCACCCTCGGATCCAGTGATCTCGTCGTCTCACCCGTCGGCCTCGGCTGCAACAACTTTGGGCGCCCCGGCTCGCGCACCGAAGATCAGCCCGGCACCGACGCCGTGATCCACGCCGCGATCGACGCTGGGGTGACGTTCTTCGACACCGCCGACCTCTACGGCTACGCCTTCGGTCGCAGTGAGCAGCTCATGGGCCACGCGCTCAAGGGGCGCCGCGACGAGATTGTGCTCGCCACGAAGTTCGGTCACCCTGACTCTGACACCCCCGCCTCGTACCGGGGAAGCCGCGGTTCGCGCGAATTTATTCGCGCGTCGATTGAGGGGTCGCTAGGCAGGCTGCAGACCGATCACATTGATCTGTATCAAATGCATGTTCCGGATCCCGATGTGCCCATCGCAGAGACCCTTGGGGCGCTCCACGAGCTCGTGGGGGAGGGCAAGGTGCGGTACATCGGGCATTCAAACTTTACGGCCGAACAGATGGCGGAGGCCGCGCGCGTGGCTGACGATAACGGGGTCACCTCGTTTGTGTCAGCGCAGAACGAGCTCAGTCTGCTGCGCCGTGAAACCGATGTGTCGGTGACGCCCGAGGCCGCGCGCCTGGGGCTCGGGCTGCTGCCCTTCTTTCCACTCGCCAACGGGTTACTCACCGGCAAGTTCACGCGCGATCACTTTCCAGCTGACAGCCGCATTATGCGGCAGCGGCCGCAGGTCGCCGAGCTTGCAGACTGGGATGCGCTTGAGGCGTATCGCGCACTGTGTGAAGAGTGGGGCGTGACCATGCTCGAGGCGACGCTTGGGTGGCTGCTTGCGCACAAGCCGATCGCGAGCGTGATCGCGGGGGCCACCACCCCCGAACAGGTGCGGCAGAACGCAGCTGCCGGGAGCGTATTTGTGCCTTCCGTGGCGCAGAACGCACAGATCGAGGCGCTGTTTCCCGTGCCGTGGGCGTAGCACTGCAGCAGCGACTGCAGCGATCGCTGCAGTAATAGCTGCGGCGCCGAGCGCGGTCGCGATAGTGTGAACGCATGACCGCGAATGTGCCCAACGTAGAGTTCTGGTTCGACCCGATTTGCCCCTGGTGCTGGATGACCAGCCGGTGGGCGACCGAGGTGTCTGAGGTGCGCGGGTTCCCTGTCGCCTGGCACCCGATCAGCCTCGCGATTTTGAACGAGGGGCACAAGGGCGGCCGCCACTCAGACGGGCACCACCAGGGGCTGCGCATGGGCCGTGTCGCGGTCGCAGCCGGGCGCGCGCACGGCGCCGAATCGGTGGGGGCGCTGTACACAGAGTTTGGCACCCGCATTCACCCGGGTGGCCGCGACGACTACGACGCGATCATCGCCGAGGCGCTCGCGGCGCTCGGGCTGCTGGCCGAGCTTGCGCAGGCCGCAGACGACGACTCCATCGACGCCGAGCTGCGTGAGAACACAGACCACGCGATGGAGATCGCGGGCCCCAACGTGGGAGTGCCGATCATCTCGATCGACGGGGTCGCGTTCTTTGGGCCCGTCGTCACCCCCGCCCCCACGGGCGAAACCGCCCTGAAGCTGTGGGACGGCATTTACGCCGCCGCGAGCGTGCCCGGGTTCTACGAACTCAAGCGCGGTCGCAGCGCCGGCCCCCAGTTCTAGCGCATGGTGCGCGCACACCACTAATACATTGGCATCCAACGGGGGATCCGTGAGCAAATCAAGCACACTGCCGAGTACTCAGCCGCAGGGGCAGCTGAACCAGAAACGTATCTGGATCATATTTTCTGGGCTGATGCTCGGCATGCTGCTTGCCTCGCTCGATCAGACCATCGTCTCTACCGCGCTCCCGACGATCGTGAAAGACCTGGGCGGTGCCATGCACCTGGCGTGGGTCGTCACTGCGTATCTGCTGGCGTCGACGGTGACGACGCCAGCGTGGGGCAAGCTCGGCGACATGTACGGGCGCAAGATACTGTTTCTCGCCTGCATCGTCATCTTCTTGGTGGGATCTGCGCTGTGCGGCTTCTCCCAAAACATGACGGAGCTCATCTCGTTTCGTGCGCTCCAGGGCGTTGGCGGTGGCGGGCTCATGGTGCTCTCGCAGGCCATTATCGGAGATGTGGTCTCCCCGCGCGATCGGGGCAAGTATCAGGGTGCGTTCGGGGCGGTGTATGGCGTCTCGAGCGTGGCGGGGCCGTTGCTCGGTGGCTACTTCGTCGACAACCTCTCGTGGCACTGGGTGTTCTTCGTCAACCTGCCGATCGGTGTAGTGGCGTTGGTGGTCGTGACGTCCGTGCTGCCGCGCACCCAGGTGTCCACCCGTCAGAAGATCGACTACGCCGGCATCATGATTCTCGCCGCAGCCGCAAGCTGTGTGGTGCTGCTCAGCAGCTTTGGGGGCAACGCCTGGAAGTGGGATTCACCCCAGGCAATTGGCATGATCGTGTTGTGTGCGGCACTGGTTGTGGCTTTTATTTTCGTAGAGCGACGTGCGGCCGAACCGGTGATGCCATTGCGCATGTTCAAGAACCGCGTGTTCACCACGGCGTCTCTCATCGGGTTCGTCGTCGGCTTCTCGATGTTTGGTGCGATCACCTACCTGCCACTATTTCTGCAACAGGTATTGGGCGCCAGTGCAACTGACTCGGGCCTGCGCATGCTTCCGATGATGGTCGGCCTCTTGCTCACCTCGATGGGCAGTGGCCAGATCATCTCGAAGACTGGCAAGTACAAGCTCTTTCCCATTCTCGGGTGCGGCATTTTTGCGGTGGGGCTGTACCTACTCTCGACGATGACCCCGCACACGGGCTTGGTGGCGTCGAGCCTCTTCATGTTCGTGCTCGGCTTCGGGCTGGGGCTCGTGATGCAGGTGCTCGTGCTCGCGGTGCAAAATGCCGTCGATTACCGCGACCTGGGGGCCGCGACGAGCGGGGCGACCTTCTTTCGGTCGATCGGTAGCTCGGTGGGAGTTTCGGTGTTCGGAGCAGTGTTCGCCGGGCAGCTGGCCAGCCGCCTGGCCACAGATGCTCCGAGCGGTGCCACGGGTAAATGCAGCGGCAAGGTGCTCGGTGAATCTTCGCTCGGGCTATCGCACTGCCCGGCGGGAGTCGAGACCTGGTACGTTGACGCCTACGCCGGCGCGATCCAGGTGGTGTTTCTTGCGGCGGTGCCCATTGCGGTGGTTGCTTTTGCCCTCGCCTGGTTGCTCCCTGAAGTGAAACTGCGCACCGCCACGAAAGACGCGAATCTTGCCGCCACATTCGCCATGCCACAGCAGACATCGTCGCTGCAAGAGCTGACGCTGGCGATCGCCCGCGTCATGACCGGCGAGGACCGCAAGCGGGTGTACCAGCGGCTGGCGCAGACCGCCGAGGTCGATTTGGGCCCGGGCGCTGCCTGGATGGTGTGGCGACTCCACGTGCACGGAGAGAGCAGCGTGACCCAGATGGCGGCCGAGACGAAGATTGAGCCTGCGAAACTGGCTCGCGTGCTGAGCGAACTGACGCAGAAGAAGCTCGCGGTCTCGGTCGATCCGGAGCCAAGAAGCGTCGGCGACAGCGCGCGACTGAGCGATGAGGGGGAGGCCGTTGCGCTCAGGCTTCGAACCGCGGTGCGTGCGCACCTGGTCGAGCTCCTCGACGACTGGGCCCCGGCAGATGACGAGGGCATTCAGGCCGCGATCGCGCATATTGCTGAGGTCCTCGGCAATGACGCGCGCGTCGGCAACGCTCTGGCCGGATCCTGACCGGTCAGGGCGGTATGATCGGCTCATGCGTATTCACGTTGCGACCGACCATGCCGGCCTCGAATTTAGTCAGCAGCTGCAGCAGCATCTGCGTGATCAGGGACACGAGGTGATCGATCACGGCCCCGCCGAGTACGACGCGCTCGATGACTACCCCTCGTTTTGCATTAACGCCGCACTGGGCGTTGCCCGCGACGAACGCGACGGCGTCGAAGCGCTGGGCGTTGTGTTCGGTGGCTCGGGTAACGGCGAGCAGATCGCGGCCAACAAGGTGGCGGGCATTCGTGCCGCCCTCGTGTGGAACGAGTCGACCGCTGAGCTCGCGCGCGAGCACAATAACGCCAATGTGATCTCGATCGGCGCGCGCCAGCACCCGGTCGAAGACGCGATCAAGTTCATCGACCTGTTCGTGGCGACCCCGTTCCCCGGTGACGAGCGCCACGTGCGCCGCATTAACCAGCTGGGCGAGTACGAGACCACCGGTGCGATCGCCGGTAAGCAGGTCGACACGCTGTAATACTGCGTTCGTCATCCTGCTGCACCCTTCCCATGTCATCCTGCGCGACGGAGGAGTCGCAGGATCCATGCGTGTGGATTCTGCGAGTCGCAAGCTCCCGCAGAATGACAGGGTAGGGCCTGCGGGAGCGTAGCGGGTCCGTTCGTCATCCTGCACCCTTCCCACGTCATCCTGCGCGACGGAGGAGTCGCAGGATCCAGACTCAAACTAAGGGAGTTCCGTGCCTGAGGGGCATTCCGTACACCGCATTGCCCGCCAGTTCGCGGCAAACTTCGTGGGCTCGTCACCAGAGGTGACGAGCCCACAGGGGCGCTTTGCCCAGGGTGCCGCGCTGATTAGCGGGCGCAAAATGCTCGACGCGCGTGCCGTCGGCAAGCAAATGTTTCTCGAGTTCGAGGGCGGGCACTGGCTGCGCGTACACCTGGGCATCTACGGCGCCTGGGACTTCGCGGGCGAAGTGCGGGTCGACCCGTCGATCATGATTCACGGGTACACACCCGGCCACTCGAAGCTCGGCCAGACGGGGGAGCACTCGCGACCGAGCGGATCGGGCATTGCCCCGCTCGACGCCGACGCCGAAGACTCGGTTACCTCGATTGGAGCGCCCAGGCGCACCCGCGTGCGTATGGCAGAAGAAGACCGTGAGAGCGCGGCGTCGCTCGCGTTTCCGCCCGAGCCGGTGGGTCAGGTGCGTGTGCGGCTCTTGAACGACACCGTGTGCGCAGACCTGCGCGGGCCGACGGTGTGCGAGGTGCAGACTCCCGCCGAAATCGACGCGGTCATTCAGCGGCTCGGGCCCGACCCGGCAAACGCCAACACCCCCGCTGAAAAGCGCCGCTTCGTGGAGCGCGCGGGCAAGAAGAAGACGGCCATTGGTGTGGTGCTCATGGACCAGTCGGTGGTCGCGGGCATCGGTAATGTGTACCGAGCAGAGATGCTGTTTCGCGCCGAGCTCAACCCGCACACGCCTGCAAATACGCTCGACCGCGCCGTGCTCGAGGCGCTCTGGGATGACTGGGTGCACCTGCTCGAGATTGGCATCACCGTCGGGCAGATGATCACGATAGACGGACTCACCGGCGCCGACTATGAGCGGGCGCTCGTGGAACGCGATGAGCGGCACTGGGTGTACAAGCTTGAGGGCACCCCGTGTAAGCGGTGCGGCGCCAACATCATTCTTGAGGAGATGGCGGCGCGCAAACTCTACTGGTGCGCCGGCTGCCAGCACTAGATTTCTGCACGCTGCGAGTGTGCGAATGTTATGCTGGACCATGTTCAAGATCGCGGTTGCCGCGTTTGCGGCATTAACAATTGTTCTGCTGGGGGGCTGCGCGGGGGCAGGCGATCCCAGTATGACCGGAGCCCCCGTCGATGAGTCGGCGCAATCGTCTGCAGCGTCGCCCGCAGGAGCGTCAGACAAAGACGCATTCACTCCGCTCGTGGGGGAGGTGCTCGCTGCGCCTGAGGCTGTGCCGTCAACCGACAGTAAGATGCACCTCGCGTACGAGCTGCTGCTCACGAACGTGCTGGGGCAGCAGCTCACCGTCGATGCGCTCACGGTCGTGGGTGATGGCGACGAACTCCTGGCATTACAGGGTGATGCACTCACGCCGTGGGTTCGGCCTCTCGGGGCCGCGGCTCCCACGCGTACACTCGCACCCGGGCAGCAAGCGATCATCACACTCGACGTGAAAGTCGCGTCACCCGATGCGGTGCCGCGCGCGCTGACACACGCGGTGACGCTCTCGCCAGCAGAAGCGATGCCACCGATGATCGAATCCACGATGACGCAGCAGATTGCGCCCGTCGATGTGAGCGAGCAGCAGCCCGTTGTTATCGGGTCACCGGTGCAGGGTGCAGGCTGGCTCGACGGCAATAGCTGCTGCGAGGTCACGCCGCACAGGTCGGCGGTGAACCCGATCAACGGCGGGCTCTACGCGCCAGAGCGGTTTGCGATTGACTTTGTGCAACTCGACGAAGAAGGCCGCATCTTTGATGGAGCCATTGACGACCTGAGCAGCTACGCCTACTACGGGGCCGACCTCGTTGCTGTTGCAGACGGGCCAATCGTCTCGATGGAGTGGAGCCTGCCCGAGGCGCAGCCCGGCGCACACCCGGGCGGGCTGGAGCTCTCGCAGTACGGCGGCAACAACATTGTGCAAGACATCGGTGATGGGCGCTACGCCTTTTACGCGCATTTACAGGGCGCGAACCCCCAGGGCCTCAAAGTAGGGCAAGAGCTGAAGCGCGGCGACGTGATCGGGCAGCTCGGCAACTCGGGCAACACCGATATGCCGCACCTGCACTTTCACGTGATGAGCTCGCCGTCACCGCTCGGCTCGAACGGCCTGCCCTTTCTAATCGACAGCTTTACCCTGGTGGGAACGGTGACGAATGACAATCTGATGGCATGCATGGAGCAAGCGATTTCGTGCGAGACGAACGCCTCGGGCAGCACCGGAGCGGCTGATGGAACCGCCATGGCTGACACGGGGCTGCTCTACCGCGACGTGATCGACGTCGCAGGCTAAGCGCCGATCGAACACGCCCGCCGCACGCCCGCACGCCCGCACGCCCCACGCCCGCCCGCCGCCCACCCCGCTGCTGCCTCACGGCTACCCCACGCTGGCGAGCGCGAAGGGGAGCACCGCCGGGGCCCCCGCGCGCAGCAGCTCGCGTGCAGCTACCGTGAAGCTCCAGCGACTGTCGACGAGGTCGTCGACGAGCAGGATGGGGCCGGGAGCGTTCGCGAGCACCGCCTGGAGCTGCTCGGGTACCGAGAACCTGCCCCACACCGATGCGAGGCGAAACGCGCTGTTACCGCCGGGGCCCGCGATGGGCCGAGTCGGGTCGGCCTCGAGCGCACCCAGGTAGGGTAGCCGCCCGCGCTCGGCAATCGCGGCGGCCGTCGACGCCACCAGCTGCGGCCGGGTCATGGACGGCATCGCGACCACTCCTACGGGCCGCTCGGCCCACGGCCAGTCGCGCAGCGTCGCGATCACGCCCTCCAGTAGGCGCGCATCGATCGGTGTATCGGGTGCCCCAACCGCAAACCGTTCGCGCAGCGTGCCGCCCCACCCGAGGTCGGTGAGCCGCGCCACCGCGCGGCCGGTCAGTGCCTTCTCTGCCGGGGTGATGCGCCCGCGCACCGGCAGACCGCGCTTGTCTGCGCCCGTTGGCCACATACCGCGCGGCTCGATCGGCACCCCAGTGCCATCGAGTTGGCTCGCCGCCCGCGATGCCGCCTCACCCGACAGGTCTGTCGGGTACCAGGGCCCTGCGCACACGTCGCACCTGCCGCACGCTGCCGCCGCCGGATCATCGAGCTCCCGCTGCAGCAGTTCCATGCGGCAGGTCTCACCGTGCTCGTAGGCGAGCATCGCTTCTTGTTCTTGCACGCGGGCTGCAGCGATGCGGGCGTAGCGCTCGGCGTCGTAATGCCAGGGGGTGCCAGTCGCCACCCATCCGCCCTTCACGCGGCGCACCGCGCCGTCGACGTCGAGCACTTTGAGCAGCAGCTCGAGCTGGGTGCGCTTTAGGTCCACGCGCGCCTCAAGCGCGGGCGTCGACAGCGGCTCGTCACCGAGCGCGGCGATGACGGCCGCGGCCCTCTCCGGATCCGGCATTGACGCGGTCGCAAAGTAGCGCCAGATCTCGATATCTTCGCGGCCTGGCAAGAGCAGCACGTCGGCGTGATCGGTGGCGCGCCCCGCGCGCCCCACCTGCTGGTAGTAGGCGACGGGCGAGGAAGGGGCTCCGAGATGCACTACGAAGCCAAGGTCGGGTTTGTCGAACCCCATGCCGAGCGCGCTCGTCGCCACGAGCGCCTTCACCTCGTTCGCCTTGAGCGCCTGCTCGAGCCGGGCGCGCTCCTCTGGGTCGGTGCGGCCGGTGTATGAAGCGACCTGCATGCCTGCGTCGCGCAGCAGCGCCGCCGTGTCTTCGGCGGCCGACACAGTGAGGGCGTACACGATGCCGCTGCCGGGCAGCGAGCCCAGGTGCGAGATCAGCCACGCGAGCCGGTCGCGCGCCGACGGGAGGTTTAGCACCCCGAGCCGCAGCGAGGCGCGTGAGAGCGAACCCCGCAGTGTGAGTACATCGCTGCCGAGCTGCTCTGCGACATCGGCGACCACCCGGCCATTTGCTGTTGCGGTCGTCGCGAGCACGGGAATGGACCGGTCAATCTGATTAATCAGCGTCGCAATGCGGCGGTAGTCTGGGCGAAAATCGTGGCCCCAATCAGATATACAGTGCGCCTCGTCGATCACCAGCAGTCCCATGCGGGCGAGGAGACCCGGCAGCTGCGCCTCGCGAAACGCTGGGTTGTTGAGTCTCTCGGGCGACACCAACAGCACGTCAATCTCATCGGCCGCGAGCTTCGCCGAGATATCGCTCCACTCGTCGGCCGTGGCCGAGTTGATAGCGGCGGCGCGCACTCCGGCACGCTCGGCAGCCTCTACCTGGTCGCGCATCAGCGCGAGCAGGGGCGATACGAGCAGGGTCGGCCCCGCCCCGCGAGCCCGCAGGAGCCCCGTCGCCACAAAGTACACTGCCGACTTGCCCCAGCCGGTGCGCTGCACGACGAGCGCGCGGCGACGGTCGTCGACGAGTGCGCTGATCGCCTCGAACTGGCCGGGGTGAAACTGGGCGTCTGCACGGCCCGTCAGGCTGCGTAGGAGCGCTGTCGCAGCGGCGCGCGTGTCGGTGAGAGCGGGGGAGGCTTGCTGCTCGTTCATGCCTGCGTTCATGCCTATGATCATGCCAGGTGCTACCGACATCGTGTCTCGTGTCGTATGCGGGCCGGGCATGTGGCATAATTGATCCTTGTGCCACGGTGCGGCACTGCCGTGAGGGTCCGCACACACCGTGAGCCAAACACCTTAGTACTTTTAGAAATCCGCGATCCCGACTTACGGCGGGCGCAGAGAGAGACAATCATGCAGAAGCTCGACCACGTCGATGCCGCGTCGCTCAAGAGCGACATTCCCGAGTTCCGCGCCGGCGACACCGTCAAGGTGCACGTCAACATCGTTGAGGGCAACCGTTCGCGTGTCCAGGTGTTCCAGGGCGTCGTAATCTCGCGCCACGGCGAGGGCATCCGCGAGACCTTCACCGTACGTAAGATCAGCTTCCAGATTGGCGTGGAGCGTAAGTTCCCCGTGCACTCGCCCGCAATCGACAAGATTGAGGTCGTCACCCGCGGTGACGTTCGTCGTGCGAAGCTCTACTACCTGCGCGAGCTCACGGGCAAGAAGGCGAAGATCAAGGAGAAGCGCGACCGCTAAGTCACGCTCTTCCTGCAGGCTGTTTACGACACGCCTGTGTCATTCTCAGGCTCCCACCCCCAAAAGGTGGGAGCCTGAGGTGTCTGCCCGCTTTCTGTGCGGGCCCGCCACTGTGCGCCGTGACAGCGTCGCATGCCCTCTCTCATTTTCAAGGAGCCGCCATGAGCGAAACCGCAGCGCAGCCCGCTAACAAAGCGCGGGGTGGTGGGTTTCTCGGCTTCATACGTGACCTGCTCGTCATTCTCGTGGTCGCGTTTCTCGTTTCTTTTTTGCTTAAGACGTTTCTCGTGCGCAGCTTCTATATTCCATCAGTGTCGATGGAGCAGACACTCAAAGTCGACGACCGCATTCTCGTGAACCAGCTTGTGCCCGACATTATCGATGTGAAACGCGGCGACGTGGTCGTGTTCAAAGACCCGGGGGGCTGGCTCTACCCGCGCGGCACGCAACCGCCTCGGGGGTTCGAGAAAGTACTGCAGTCTGTTGGGCTTGCCGCTGATACGAGTCACGAGTACGTCGTCAAACGCGTCATTGGTGTGGGCGGCGACCGTGTCGCCTGCTGCGACGCACAGGGCCGCGTGACCGTCAACGGAGTGCCACTCGACGAACCCTACATCGTGATACCGCCGGGCGAGACGGCCGCGTCAAAGCTCGACTTCGACGTGACCGTGCCCGAGGGGTCGGTATGGGTGATGGGCGATAACCGCTACCAGAGCAAGGACTCGCGCTATAACCAGGACCAGCCCGGTAAGGGGTTCGTGCCCGAAGATGAGATCGTGGGCCGCGCCTTCGTTATCAACTGGCCACTCAACCACTTCACCTGGCTCGGCACCCCAGAGGGGACCTTCACTGGCGTTGAGCAAGCCAAGCAAGCTGACCAGGCTCAGCAGTCTGCTCCGGATCAATAATGCGGCCGCTGAAACCTGACGCTGAGAAAGACCCCACGCTCGATTTCGAACGTGAGCTGTGGGCCGCAGGAGCTCCGCTCGTGATCGGGCTCGACGAGGTCGGGCGTGGAGCGATCGCGGGGCCCGTGGCCGTCGGCGCGCACGCCGTGCTCGCGGGGTCAGACACGTTTCCTGAGGGGCTGCGCGACTCGAAGCTGCTGAGTGAGAAGCGCCGCGTCGTCGTCGCCCCGCTCGTCGCCACCTGGGGAGTCGGCGCCGTCGGCTACGCGAGTGCCGCTGAAATTGATGAGCACGGGATCACGCAGATGCTCGGGGAAGCGGCGCGCCGCGCCCTCCTCGCACTGCACGAGCAGGGCATCGACGTGACGCAGGCCGCGATCATCCTCGACGGGTCACAGGACTGGCTGTCGCCCGTGCTGAAGAGCCCGCTCAACGTGCGCACGCGCGTGGGAGCCGACCGGCTCTGTGCCAGCGTCGCCGCGGCGTCAGTGGGAGCCAAGGTCGCACGCGACTTGCTCATGTGTGACGCCGCCGAAGCGCACCCAGAGTATGCCTGGGCGTCAAACAAGGGGTACGGTGCTGCCGCGCACTACGCCGGCATCAAGGCCCACGGCCTCACCGAACTGCATCGCCACACCTGGATCAAGGCGTGAGGGGCCCGGGCGGCGCAGCTCGCCAGGCCCGGGCGGTAGGCTGGTCGAGTGAGTAAGCACGCCATATCTGCCGATTCCCCCATTGGAGTCTTCGACTCGGGAGTGGGCGGGCTCACGGTCGCTCGCGCGATTCGTGACCAACTGCCCGGCGAATCAATGATTTACGTCGGTGACACTGAACGCACTCCCTACGGCCCGCGCCCCATCGCTGAGGTGCGTAGGTTTGCTCTTGAAATCCTTGACGACCTAGTCGCCCAGGGCGTCAAAATGCTCGTGATCGCCTGCAATACGGCCTCGGCGGCGGTGCTGCGCGATGCGCGCGAGCGCTACGACGTGCCCGTCGTCGAAGTGATCGGACCGACCGTGCGTAGCGCCGCCTCGATCACACGCAACGGCAGGGTTGGGCTGATCGGCACGCAGGGCACGATCCAGTCACGCGCGTACGACGACCTGTTTGCGATGCGGCCCGAGATCCGGCTCACAGCAGCCGCGTGCCCCAGATTCGTTGAGCTCGTCGAGGCCGGTGAGACGAGCGGTCCCGAGGTGCACCGCGTGGCCGAGGGATACCTCGCACCGCTCATCGCCGAGGGCATCGATACGCTCGTGCTCGGTTGCACGCACTACCCGTTCTTGCGCGGTGCCCTCAGGCAGGTCGTGGGCCCAGATGTGGCGCTCGTATCGAGCGACATCGAGACCGCGAACGAGGTGTTTCAGGTGCTCACCGAGATGAACCTGCTGCGCCCACCCAGCACCCAAGAACCAGAGCTGAGGTACGAGGCGACGGGCCCCGACACCGCCGGGTTTGTAGATCTCGCACGCCGCATGCTCGGCACCCAGATCGACGCCGTCGACCTCGTGCACACGGGGGCCATCACCGTGCCCCGCTAAAGCCCACTCTCGTAGACCACAGCGCGGGGCTAGCATGTCGCCCCGCGCTCGTCGTATCGTATTTTCAATACCACCCAAGGAGACCCATGTCTGAGTACACCCGCGTCGACGGCCGTTTGGTCGGCGAGATGCGCCCCGTCACGATCGAACGCGGCTGGAGCGCGCAGGCCGAGGGCAGTGCTCTCATCTCTTTTGGCAACACGCGCGTGCTGTGCACCGCGTCGTTCACTCCGGGAGTGCCGCGCTGGCTCAAGGGCGAGGGCACCGGGTGGGTGACCGCAGAGTATTCGATGCTGCCGCGGTCGACGAACGAGCGCATGCAGCGCGAGTCGGTGCGGGGCAAGATCGGTGGCCGCACCCACGAGATCTCACGTCTCATTGGGCGTAGCCTACGCGCTGTGATCGACACGAAGGCGCTCGGCGAGAACACGATCGTCATCGACTGCGACGTGCTGCAGGCCGACGGCGGTACCCGCACTGCGTCGATCACAGGCGCCTACGTGGCGCTCGCTGACGCGATCGAGTGGGCGCGCGCGAACGGGCACATCTCGAAGAAGGCGCAGCCGCTCAAGGACTCGGTGGCTGCCGTGTCGGTGGGTATCGTGGGCGACACTGCGATGAGCGATCTCGCGTACACCGAGGATTCGGCGGCCGAGACCGACATGAACGTGGTTGTGACAGGCTCGGGCGACTTCATTGAGGTGCAGGGCACGGCCGAGGGCGTGCCGTTTAAGCGCGATGAACTCAATGCGCTGCTTGACCTGGCGCTCGCGAGTGCCGAAGAGCTGACCCTGCTGCAGCGCGAAGTGCTGTCGGCCGACAACGGAGGTGCCGCATGACCCTGAAGATTGTTCTCGCCTCGCACAACGCGCACAAGCTCGAGGAGCTGCGCCGCATTCTCGGCCCGCAGATCCCCGGCATCGAACTCGTAGGCTACGACGGGCCCGAGCCCGTCGAAAACGGCCTCAGCTTCGAAGAGAACGCGCTGATCAAGGCGCGCGCGGCGGCCGCACACACCGGGCTGCCCGCGATCGCCGATGACTCGGGCATCACCGTCGATGTGCTCGGCGGCATGCCCGGCATCTTCTCGGCGCGCTGGAGCGGCCCGTCGCGCGACGATAAGGCCAACGTTGACCTGCTGCTGTGGCAGCTCACCGATGTGGCTGACGCGCACCGGCAGGCGGGCTTTGTGTGCGCGGCCGCGCTCGTGATTCCTGGTGACCCGGCGGTGCCGGGTCAGCCCGCCACCGAGGTGTGCGAGCTGGGGGTGTGGCAGGGAACGCTGCTGCGCGAAGCGACCGGCGAGAACGGCTTCGGCTATGATCCGGTGTTTGAACCCGAGGGCATGAACCGTTCGGCGGCCGAACTGACCTCGACCGAGAAAGATCAGCACTCGCACCGCACGCGCGCGTTCACGGCGCTCGCGCCCGAAATCATCGCGCGCCTGGGCGCCTAGCCCGCGAGGCGCGCACCGCGCGTACAGCGTAACGGCCCCGGGTGCTTGCACTCGGGGCCGTTCGCGTAGCTTATGTGAGCAGCAGCGTGGCCTGCGCGGCGATCACCGCCGCGATCACCACGAAGAGCGCGCCCGCGACCACATCGATCCACGGGGCGAGGCGGGCAAACCGCGCGCGAAACCCGGCGCCAGACGAGGCGAGCGCGATACCCACAAACCAGGCCACGCCCGACACGATCATCGCGCCGATGATCGCCCCCTGCGTGCTGACGCTCGCCTGAGCGGGCAGAAACTGGCTGAGCAGGGCCGTGAAAAACACGAGCGCCTTCGGGTTCGCGAGGTTCGTCGTGACCCCCAACACAAACGGCCTGCGGGTGTGGGCGGGGGCGGCTTCGCTCGATCCGGATCGCGCCTGTCGCAGCTGGGCGATGCCGCCGCGCGCGCTTTGCACACCGAGCCAGGCCAGTACGGCGGAGCCTACGAGCTGGATCGCGGGCAGCAGCGCCGGGGCGGCCGCCAGCAGCGCGCCCATGCCGAGCACCGATGCCGTGATCCACACGACGTTGCCAGCCATGATGCCGAGCGCAGACAGCACCGCGGCCCGGCGCTCGCGCACGCCGAGGCGGAGCACGAGCAGTACATCGGGGCCGGGCATTGCGACGGCCGCACCCCAGGCCAGCGCGAGGCCGCCCCAGGCGGCGAGGGTCACAGCTGCAGGATCGCGCGCGCGATCATGAAGTAGATGATGAGGCCGGTGGCGTCAACAAACGTCGAGATGAACGGGTTCGAGAACACAGCCGGGTCGACCTTTACCGCGCGAGCAAGCAGCGGCATGCCGCCGCCGACGGCCGCGGCGACCGTGCACACCGCGAGCAGGGTGAGGCCGATCACCGCGCCGATCTCGGGGGAGTACACGAGTCCCGCGATGGCGAAACCGAGGCTGCCGAGCAGCAGCCCGAGTGATGCGCCCGTGCGCAGCTCGCGCGTGAGCACACGCACGAGGTCCTTCGGGCGTACATCGCCGAGCGCGAGGGCGCGCGTGACGGTCGTGGCGGCCTGATTACCGGTGTTGCCGCCCGTGCCAATGAGTAGCGGCACAAACAACGCGAGCACCGTGACCTGTTCGAGGGTTGCCTCAAACACCTCGAGCACCTGCACCGTGAGCGTTGCACCGACCGCGAGCACGAGCAGCCACACGACGCGCGACTTTACGAGCGTAAACACGGGCGTCGACAGGTAGGGCCGGCGCAGCGGTTCGGTGCCACCCTGGCGAGCGGCGTCTTCGCTCTCTTCGTGCTCGAGGATGCGCACGGCATCGTCAATCGTGAACATGCCGACGAGCCTGGACTCGCTGTCGACGACGGGCATCGCGAGCAGCATGAGGTCGGTGATGCGGCGGGCCGCAACCTCTGCTTCTTCAACCGCCTCGGCCGAGTGCGGCTCCTGCATAATCGATGCGATAGTCGCCTCGGGGTCAGCGGCCATGAGATCGCGGAGGCTGACGATGCCCACGAGGTGACGAGAGTCATCGAGCACGGGGATTGTGTAGACCGTCTCGGCCTCGTGCAGGCCAGCGTGTACGCGGTCGAGGCTCTGTGCCACGGTGTAGCTTGCGCGCGTCGATACATACTCGGGGGTCATGCGCCGACCCGTGCTGCCCTGGGGGTAGCCGAGCAGGGCAGCCGTGTTGACGCGCTCCTTCTCGGGGAGGCCCCGCAAGAGCCTCGTCGCGAGCGCGGCGGGCACCTCGTCGACGAGCCAAGCGCGGTCGTCGGGGTCGAGCTCTGCGAAGAGGCGCGTCACCTCTGAGTCCTGCAGTCCGTGCAACAGGTCGCTTTGCAGCGTGGGGTCGAGTAGCTCGAACACTTCGAGCGCGCGATCTTTGGTGAGCAGGCGGTAGAGCACCGCGCGTTCCTTCGACGAAACGCGCTCAAACGCGAGTACAACATCTGGCACCGGCAGCAGGCCGAGCTGCTCGGTGAGGGCCGGCAGATCGCGGGCGCCTAGATGTCGCTCGACGAGCGAAATCGTGGTGTCGATGGGGGTGGGCTGAATGTGTGTCATGAGGCACCACTTTCGGTGGGCCGGCCTAACGGCCAGGCGAATGGTTCACACGGAACTTCCCGTGTGAGGGTATTCGTGGGTGCCGGGCCCTGGGCATGCTACAAGCGCAGAATGCGAGGGGAGCCCGGCTTGAAACTGCAACTGTCGCTGGGCACTGTCTCACCTCGCCTAAATAGAAATCTTGTGGGCACAGTGAAGCCGCCCTGAGTCGAACGCTACCAGCATGGCGCGCGGTGCACCAAATGGCTTGGGGCCTACCGGTTTGATTACAGGGGCTCACTAAGTCTCACTGTAATCATGAATTGCGGTGCGGCGCCCTACCGCCCCTTGTTGCCGGTGTGCCAGGTATACACGGCCCGGGCTAGGGCCTCGTCGACGACCAGTTCGGTGATGAGTCCTGCCGCGAGTGCGCCGCGCAGGCTATCGCGTTTGGAGGTGCTCGTGACAATGCACAGCCGGTGCGGAATCTCACGAATAGCATCGAGCGACGGGCCGCTCGAGCGCTCGTTCAGATCAATCCCGTCATCGCTGCCGTCGGCGCGATAGAACACCGTGGCGCAGTCGCCCACGACGCCGTAGCGTTTGATGGCGGCGCGGTCTTCGCGGTCGAGGTACCCGCCTGAATAGACGTGTGAGGGCAGCTCTGCTTGCGGTGAACCGAGCCCAAACACAAACAACCCGGCCCGCGCCTGCTGCTCGCGCACCGCGCGCACGCTACGCTCGCGCCACATCGCCTGCTTAGTCAGCGGGTCATCAAACAGGGCGGGCACGGGAAACTCGTGCACGGTCATGTCGAACGCCGTCGCGAACCGCCCCAGCAGGTCACCCGCGTATGAGATACCGGTTGTCTGCAGGTTGACCGCGCCATTCATCTGCACCACATGCGAGGCGTGCGTGGGCTTTGAGGGCAGCCTGCTGGCGACGGTCGAAAGCGTGGATCCCCAGGCCACACCCATCGTGAGTTGAGAGCTCACAGCCTGGGTGAGTACACCCGCCGCCGTGTGTGCGGTGCGATCAAGCACCTCGAGTTCGGTGGCGCGCGCGGGGGCCCGCACGACGTGCGCGGTCACCCCGAGGGTGTTTGAGAACCACGCTTCGAGCTCGTTCTGGGCTGCCTCGGGGGAGTGAATGGTGATCTCAACGAGACCACTTTCTCGCGCAAACGTGAGCAGACGTGAAACTGAAGACCTCGACACCCGCAGCTCTGAAGCAATCGCTTCCATGGTGAGATTCTGCTGGTAGTACAGCCGTGCGGCACGCAGCGCAATCTCGGCGCGGGGTACGCGTTCCCTAGCAGTCACGAAACTCCTTTGCGACACGGGTGATGGTTTTTGCACGTTTGTGCAGAATAGTTGCACTCATGACCATAGCGGCCCATGCTGGGGGCGTGCAGGATCAATCAGATTTTTCAGAGGCAACCACCGCCCGTATTGCGTCGCTCACCGGCCGACCCAACGCGCGCGTGCTGGTGATCGGTGCGGGTATCAACGGCATCGCCACGTTCCGCGACCTCGCGCTCCAGGGCGTCGACGTTGCTCTTGTAGAGCGGGGGGACTATGTCTCGGGGGCGTCTTCGGCCTCGAGTCACATGGTGCACGGGGGTATTCGCTACCTCGAGAACGGTGAGTTTCGGCTCGTCAAAGAGTCCGTTACCGAGCGCAACCGACTGCTGCGCATCGCGCCGCACTATGTCAAGCCACTCGAGACAACGATCCCGATCTACAAGACCTTCTCGGGTATCCTTTCAGCCCCGTTCCGGCTGCTCGTGACCCACGGTCGCGGCAAGCCGAACGAGCGCGGAGCGTTTCTGATCAAGGTCGGCCTCATGATGTACGACACCTTCTCTCGCGGCGGCGGGCAGGTGCCGAAGCACCGCTTTCTCGGTAAGAAACGTGCGCTCCAAGAGCTGCCCGATATGAACCCGGGCCTCAAGTACACGGCGACCTACTACGACGCGTCGATGCACGATCCCGAGCGGCTCGCGCTCGACGTGCTGTGGGACGGCATCGAGACGGGCAGCCACGCACGCGCTGCAAACTATGTCTCGGCCGTGGGCCACTCTGATGCCGGGGTGCGCCTGCGCGACGAAGTAACGGGCGCAGAGTTCGACTTCGCCGCTGATCTCGTCGTCAACACGAGCGGCCCCTGGACCGACCTGACCAACGAGGCGCTCGGGCAAGAGACGCAGTTTATGGGCGGCACCAAGGGGTCGCACATTGTGCTCGACCACCCCGAGCTGCTCGCCGCCACCCGCGGCCGTGAAATCTTCTTCGAGCACTCCGACGGCCGCATCGTCTTGATCTACCCGCTCAAGGATCGGGTGCTCGTCGGCACCACCGACATCAACGCTGATCCGCGCGAGGACAGTGTCTGCACCGACGAAGAGGTCGAGTACTTCTTCGATCTGGTGGGCCACGTGTTCCCCAAGATCGAGATCAAGCGCTCCGACATCGTGTACTCCTTCTCGGGTATTCGCCCGCTGCCCAAGCACGACGACACCGCCCCTGGCTTCGTCTCGCGTGACTACCGCATTGTTGAAGGCCGCATGGGCCAGACGCCCACGCTGAGCCTCGTGGGCGGCAAGTGGACCACGTTCCGCGCGCTCGCTGAGCACCTCGCCACCGAGGTCATGACCCGGATCGGTGGCAAGCGCACGGTCGAAACCACGAATCTTTCGATTGGCGGGGGCAAAGAGTTTCCGACCACCGAGGGTGCTGAACGGTTGTGGGTCACCGCGCACGGTGACGGTCTCGACCAAACAATCGTTGCTTCGCTGCTTGCGCGCTATGGCACGCGAGCGGCCGCGCTCATCGCCGAGCTGCCCGAGCAGCCCACCGAACTCGCGCACGCTCGCGGTTACTTTGTCGAAGAGCTCGCGTATCTCGCGCGCACCGAACACATCGTGCACCTAGACGATCTGCTCAAGCGCCGCACCTCGCTGGCATTCTGCGGGCACCTCACGAGCGAACTGCTCGAGGAGCTCGCCGAGGTTTTGGCCGACACCCTCGGCTGGAGTGAAGCTACGCGAGCGAGCGAGGTTGCACGTGCGACACAGATCTTGCGTGACGCGCATCGCGTCACGCTTGGAACGAGTGGGATCGCCCCGCTCGGATAACTCCTAGCGCGGGTGCCCACGGCAGCGTGTGGCGGGGCACCCGTGCGCCCATTTCACCGAAAGGTCAATGAAGACATGACAGAAATTAACCTCGGGCTGTATTTCACGTCCGAACTCGTGGGCACAGCGCTGCTCGTGCTGTTTGGCTGCGGCGTTGTAGCCAACGTGGCGCTCGCCAAGACCAAGGGTAACGCCGGCGGGTTCGCGATGGTGAACTGGGGCTGGGGCTTTGCCGTGTTTGTCGGCGTGCTTGGCTCGGCCTACTCGGGTGGCCTGCTCAACCCTGCCGTCGCGATCGGTATGTTGATCGCGGGCAAGATTACGATGACGATGTTCTGGGTGGCCGTCGCCGCAGAGCTCATCGGCGCCGTCCTCGGTGCGATCCTGTGTTGGGCCACGTACCGCGACCACTTCAATGCCGACGCAGAGCCCGCCGCCAAGCTCGGCGTGTTTGCGACGGGGCCCGCGATTCGCTCGTACGGGTGGAACTTCGTGACCGAGGTGATCGGCACGTTCACCCTCGTGTTCATTGTGTTTGCCTTCGCAGACTTCGGTGATATTCAGGTGGGCGTGCCGGGCGGCCTGGGCCCGATCACGGCGCTTCCTGTGGCGTTCTTGGTCGTTGCGATCGGTATGTCGCTCGGCGGCCCGACCGGCTACGCCATCAACCCGGCGCGTGACCTTGGCCCCCGTATCGCGCACGCGATCCTGCCGATCAAGGGTAAGGGTGGCAGTGACTGGTCGTACGCGTGGGTTCCGGTCTTCGGCCCACTCGTGGGTGGCGCGCTCGCGGCATTCGCAGCCCCCTTGCTGCTGGGCTTCGCCGCGGCCATCTAGTCGCTGCAGCAGCTGACACGCGACAACATATTCCGTAGATTACCTAGACACCCATAGAAGGAGCAGCATCGTGGCTGAATACGTTATTTCAATTGATCAGGGCACCACATCGTCGCGCGCGATGATCTTCGACCGCAGCGGCAACGTGATTGCCGTGGGGCAAAAAGAACACGAGCAGATCATGCCGCAGCCCGGCTGGGTCGAACACGACGCAGTCGAGATCTGGCAGAACGTGCAAGAAGTGATTGGCGTCGCGCTCGGCCGCGCAGGCATCACCCGACACGACATCGAGGCGATCGGCATCACCAACCAGCGCGAGACCGCTGTGGTGTGGGACCGTCGCACGGGCAAGCCGGTGTACAACGCGATCGTGTGGCAAGACACACGTACCCAGGCGATCGTCGACCGCCTGGCGGCAGACGGTGGCGTCGAACGATTCAAGGAGATCGTGGGGTTGCCACTCGCCACGTACTTCTCGGGCACCAAGGTGGCGTGGATTCTTGAAAATGTTGAGGGTGCCCGCGAGGCGGCCGATGCGGGCCACCTCATGTTTGGCACCACCGACAGCTGGGTAGTGTGGAACCTCACGGGCGGTGTCGACGGCGGCGTGCACGTCACCGACGTGACGAACGCGTCGCGCACCCTGTTCATGGACCTCGCCACGCTTACGTGGCGCGACGATATTCTCGAGGCGTTTGGTGTGCCGCGTTCGATGCTGCCCGAGATCAAATCATCGTCTGAGGTGTATGGTCACGCCGAAGACACGTCGCTCTTGCGCGAGACACCCATCGCGGGCATTCTCGGTGACCAGCAGGCGGCCACGTTCGGGCAGGCCGCGTTTCGTTCGGGCGAGAGCAAGAACACTTACGGCACCGGCTGCTTCTTGATCTTCAACACCGGTGAAGAGATTGTGCACTCAAAGAACGGGCTGCTCACGACCGTCGGGTTCAAGCTCGGCGACGGTCCCACGCATTACGCGCTCGAGGGTTCGATCGCCGTCACCGGGTCGCTGATTCAGTGGTTGCGCGACCAGCTCGGCATTATCGACAGCGCACCTGAGGTCGAGCAGCTCGCAAGCTCGGTCGAGAACAACGGCGGCGTGTACTTCGTGCCCGCATTCTCGGGGCTCTTCGCGCCGTACTGGCGACCCGACGCCCGCGGCGCGATCGTTGGGCTCACCCGCTACGTCAACAAGGGCCATATCGCGCGCGCCGCGCTCGAAGCGGTCGCGTTTCAGACCCGCGACGTGCTCGACGCGGTCAACGCCGACGCGGGCGTCGAACTCACCGAGCTCAAGGTCGATGGCGGCATGGTCGCAAATGACGCGCTGATGCAGTTTCAGGCAGACGTGCTGGGTGTGCCCGTGGTGCGCCCGGTCGTGGCCGAGACGACGGCACTCGGCGCCGCTTATGCCGCAGGTCTTGCGGTCGGCTTCTGGAGCGGTCTCGACGACCTGCGCGCGAACTGGCAAGAGGAGCGCCGCTGGGAACCCGCGATGGTGGCAGAGGACCGCGACCGCGAGCTGCGGCTGTGGCGCAAGGCGGTCACCAAGTCGATGGACTGGGTGGACGAAGACGTCGCCTAACGTACTGGGAGCTCGACGAACGAGACGACTCACGAAGCAGCCTAGGCTGGGGGTATGACAGCTCAGGATCTTCGCGTCTCGGTGTTGGGTTACGGGGCGATCGGCGCGCGCGTGGCAGGGGCCATCGCGCGCGCCGAGATCCCCGGCGTGACGCTCGTGGGGGCGATCGTGCGCACGCCCGCGAGCGCCTGGGCTGCCGGGATCCGGCCCCTGCATCTCACAGAGGCGCTCGCAGAGAGCGACCTGATCGTCGAGTGCGCGACCGGCGAGGCGCTGCGCGTGGCGGGGCCGCAGATCATTGCGGCCGGTGTCGCGTTATTGCCCGCGTCGCTGGGGGCGCTCGCTGATCCGGATCTGCGGGCCCGGCTCATCGAGAAAGGCCCGGGCCGCTGCTATCTCACGGCCGGCGCGATTGGCGGGCTCGACCTCTTGGGGGCCGCCGCTCGCGACGGCGGGCTCGAGGCCGTCACGCTCACCTCAACGAAGCGTGCCCGCACGCTCGTGCAGCCGTGGATGACCGTGGCGGAGGCAGAGCGGCTGCGTGACGCAGAGGGGGCCTTCACGCTGTTTGAGGGCAGCGTGCAAGACGCGATCGCGCGGTTTCCGGCGTCGCTCAACGTGGGCGTAGCGTTGGCCGCGGCAACTGGGCTGTGGGACACGGTGCGGGTGCGGCTGGTCGCAGACCCGACCGCAGAGCTCACGAGCCACCGCATCACGGCCACGGGCGCCGCGGGGGAGTACGACTTCTCGATCACGAACAAGCCGCTCGCCACCTCGCCTGCTTCGAGCGGCGTAGTGTCGGCAGCGCTGTTGCGCGGGGTGGCGCAGATCGCGCGCCCCTCCGGTGCGTTTGTGTAGAACCAATAGAGTTGACCCATGCCTGACACAGCTGTTACCTGGCCCAACGGTCTCGCGCGCGTGCAGCGCTGGGAGCGGCGCACCGCGTGGCCGCTGTTTGCGGGATCGCTCGTCTTCTTCGCGTGCTTCACCATGAGTTGGGTCGACCCGCACCCTGAACCGCGTTTGCGGGAGCTTGGGGCCGCCACGGTCGTCGTGCTGTGGGTGTGGTTTGTGGCCGACTATTTCATTCGTATGTACCTCGCGCGCGGCCACGTGCGTCAGTTCTTTGCGACCCGCGGGCTCGACCTGCTGAGCATCGTGCTGCCTGCGTTTCGGCCCTTCTTGATTCTGGTCACGATCTGGCGCATGCCGGTGTTTGCGGGCGCGAACGCCACGCGCATGCGTGTCAGATACGGGCTCATTACCGTGCTCTTCGCATTCATCTACGTGTACGTGAACTCGTACTTCGTGTGGGCGGTTGAGAAGGGTGCACCGGGCGCGACGATCGTGAACTTCGAAGATGCCGTGTGGTGGGGGTTCGTCACGATCTCGACCGTAGGCTACGGCGACTACGCGCCTGTCACGCTGCTCGGTCGCGTCATCGCGATCGGTCTCATGGTCGGTGGAGTGCTGGTGATCGGCGTCACGACCGCCACAGTGCTGTCGTATCTCACCGACCGTATTCGTTCAATTGCAATCCCGGATCAAGATCGCGCCCCAGCCCCAGCCCCAGCCCCAGCCCAAGCCGCAGACGTGTCAGTCGTGTCAGGCGAGCGAGAGCCTACCGGGTGAAGGTTTGGTACCAGACCTGACACATGAACACCTGAGCTGACGTAGGCTGAGCGAGTGCTCGCCATCCCCCCAAGTGTGAGCGCATGTGGCCCCGCTCTCGAGCGGGGCCACACTATGTGACCCGGCGGGTTTGCGCCGAGCGCAGTCCCTGGAATCTGCGTTCCCTACGTCGCGCAGAATGACAGGTGGGGCGTCGCCCACGTCATCCCGCGTGCATAAAATACTCGGGCGAAGATGTGAGCTTGTTCGTCAATCCCATGTCGACGCCACATCGTAAGTGCGAGCCGCATGATCCTCGGCCGGAGTGCGACGGGCGGAGGATAGTGTCATTCTATGAACGACTTCATCATTGCGCTCATCGGACAAATTGCTTTCTGGTTGTTTGGTGTGATCATCACCCTGTGGGTTCTGTGGGCAATCATTCGTGGAGCAGTGCTATCTGCGCTTCGGAAGCATGCTGCAGAGCAGGCAGAACGGCGACCGCATTACCAGGTCTAGAAGAATAGACAAGAACTGTACATGGTGACCGGTGTGGAGCGCCGTTCTCTACTTCGGCTGACACTTCTTAGGCACGAGGTAGAAACTAGTCGAGACCCAAAGCGCAAGATTGCTACCATGACGTAGTACCGCCCTGTACTCGAATAGAAAACTCGGCCATCTTGTCCTGCGTCCTGACCTCGAGAATCTACTTGTCGAGGTCAGCTCACAGCTTCACGTCGCTTCGGCTCTTGGCTCTTCGCAACCGCTGTGGTGTGAGTGCATGGAGCATGGGAGACGAGCGACTTCTCCGCGAGGAGCTACCGACCAGCAGCGAGTTCGATCGATGTGGCGACCACTTCCTAAACGGTCAATCGCGCGACCACGAGTTAACGAGCAAACTTGGACGCAGAGGACCTGACTGAGTGGGGGCTGCGCCGATACGAGGAAAGTTCCGCGCTAATGATCACGGTAGGACACCTGGGGGGGTTGCTGTTGAACGTTCACGTTTAGTGCTCTGCTGCGTCAGGAATGTCTGTTCGTTCTATGAGGATGGTGAGCCCGTCGTTAGGGTGATAAGTCCATGAGGCTTGAAAATCTGACCAGACTTCCTCGCGATTGCCGTCTAACGCTCTCGTGGCTTCGAGCTTGCTGATTAACGCTTCGGTGGCGTCGAGCTCATCGAGGAAACAATAGACGTCCTTCAGTGCCGCAGATTCTGGTCCGAGGAGTCCGGCTGATGCAAATCTGACCGATTCACCGTCGTCCATTACCTCGAAGGTGCTGTATGAGATCTCACAACTTCTGGCCAAATCGTTGAACTCGTGCGCTCGAAGTACGTTGGCGACCCGTGTCTGCTCTGCTTGTTCTGCTCTCACCGATTCGACAAATGCGAATGCCGCGGCAGCGATGCCTCCGATGGCGAGGAGGGCTCCTGAAGCTACTGCTAAAGTAATCAGCTTCTTCTTGGAACCTTGTCGAGCCTGTTGTGGGTCGCCGCATTGTTGTCTAGGAGTGTCCTCATCGATGTGCCGCATATGTACAACATTAGCCCGAGCCACGCACCGGCCTTGGATTCCACGTGTCCTCCGTCGCGCGGAATGACGGGTGGTGGGGGCACGTCGCGCAGAATTATGGGTGGAGACGGTGGGGCGAGGGGGGGGTGGAGCCGCCGGTTTGCTGGGTTTGGTAGGAGTAGCGGCGAAGCCGACGCGACCGGAGAGCGGCAGCCCCCGCGCTCCGCAGATGCAGGGTGCAAAGTAGGGTGCAGCAACGCGAAAGGGCAGTAGCTCCGTGAAGCTACTGCCCTTTGTTTTCAACGTGTGCGCGAGGGGGGACTTGAACCCCCACGTCCGAAGACACTGGAACCTAAATCCAGCGCGTCTGCCAATTCCGCCACTCGCGCGTGCGGCCGATTTTCATCGGCCGAGAACCAGCTTAGCGGTTCTTGGTCTCAGACACGATTTCGGCGCCCTCGGGGAGTTTCGCACCTGCCGGGAGCCTTACCGTCACGAAACCGTCGACTGCTTCGCCGGGCTTAGCCGACTCCGTGACGGTCGTGGTCGGTTGCCCCATCAGCTCGGATTCGACGGCAGCGGCCGTGACCTGGTCACTGTGGCCCCCGTCACCGTGGTGGCTCATCTTGTCGATCCACGCGAGTGCAAGCGCCGAAACGATAAATGCGAGGTGAATCATGACCTCCCAGAAGACGCCGGTCGACGAGTAGAGCACGCGACCGTCGGCCGCGAGCACTACGCCGTCGTCCATGCGTCCCACCTCAATAAACGTCTTGAGCAGGTGAATCGACGAGATTGAGATGATCGAAATTGCGAGCTTGACCTTGAGCAGGTTCGCGTTGACGTGTGACAACCAGTCGGGTTCGTCATGGTGCCCACTGACCCGAATCTTCGAGACGAAGGTCTCGTAGCCGCCAATGATCACCATGATGAGCAGGTTTGCGATCATCACGATGTCAATGAGCGCGAGCACGCTGAGCATGACTTCCGTCTCAGAGATCTTGCCAGAGAGGACCACGTTCTCGAGCAGATGCCAGAGCTCAACAAAGAACAGCACGACATAGATTGCCTGCGCGATGATCAAGCCAAGGTAGAGCGGTGCTTGAAGCCATCGGCTGGCAAAAATGAAGCCGGCGAGGGTGCGCGAGGCGGGCCCGGGCCCGCGCTGGGCGCTGCGTTCAATTGACGCCTGCTGATTGCGGTTCACGTGGTCTCCCATGGAATCGTGGTGAAAAGATGCGTCACAGCATATCGCGCGCCACGCCAAAAAATTCTTAAAACACTGCGGCTCACTAGCCCCGCGGCGTATACTGGGCGACGCGAAGGGGAGTATCCCGTCTTTGCTCACGTCGTCAATACGCAGCGCGCCGATCGCACTGCCGGTGTGGGCACGGCCTGATCCGGATCTTGCGTGGGCCACGAGGCCCGCGATCGAGCCGCGACCTGGCCGGGGGAGAGACTTTCGGTATGTGGCGTACCCACACCGAGAGAAAGTAACACTCCAAGTGACTTCAGTTCTACCGCTCTGGTTCGAGATCGGTTCAATGATCGTGCTCGTGGGCATCTTGCTCGTCGACCTGCTGCTCATTGTGCGCCGTCCGCACGTTCCCTCTATGCGCGAGGCCAGCCTGTGGGTCGGGTTCTACGTGCTGCTGGCCCTCGTGTTCGCGGGTGCGATGTTCATTATTGGAGACGTACAACACGGCTCAGAGTTTCTCGCTGGTTGGCTTACCGAGTACAGCCTGTCGATCGACAACCTGTTCGTTTTTGTGCTGATTCTTGCGGCATTCAAAGTGCCGAGCGCCTACCAGCAGCGTGCCCTGATGATCGGTATTGTGCTTGCGCTGGTGTTTAGGGGCCTGTTTATCTTGGCTGGCGCCGCACTGATCGAACGCTTCATCTGGGTCTTCTTTATCTTCGGCGCGTGGCTGATTTGGACGGCCTGGCAGCAGGTCAAGCCCGGTGGCGATGACCACGGTGGCGATAGCTGGGTGGTTCGTCAGGCCAAGAAGGTCATGCCCATCACCGACGAGTACGACGGGGGCAAGCTGCGCACCACCGTCGATGGCAAGCGCATGTGGACCCCTTTCTTTCTCGTGCTCGTGTCGCTGGGCACTACCGACCTGCTGTTTGCGCTTGACTCGATTCCCGCGATCTTCGGTATTACGCAGAGCCCGTTCATTGTGTTCACCGCAAACGTGTTTGCGTTGATGGGGCTGCGCCAGCTCTACTTCTTGCTCGGCGGCCTGCTTGAGCGCCTCGTGTACCTCAAGTACGGCATCGCCTTCATTCTCGCGTTCATTGGCGTGAAGCTCGTGTTCCATGCGCTGCACGAGAATGACGTGCCGTTTATTAACGGCGGCGAGCCCGTCTTGTGGGTGCCCGACATTAGTACCTGGATGTCACTGGGCGTGATTCTGGGTGCGATGGGCATCGCGACGATTGCCAGCGTTGTGAAGGCGAGCCGCGACGCGAAGGCTCGTGGCGAGCGGCTGCATTTCGGTGCCGCAGAAACGCAAGGCGATAAGCACAGCGACACGCAAGCGACAGACGAAGGCTAGCCTGACCGTCTCCGAATGCACCCGGTGCTAGACTCCTAACCATGCGATCGTGGCTCGTGCTTCTTCACTGCCGCGACGGGGCCTAACCCATTCGGTCACCCGTCGCGGAGTTCTCTCATGGCCGATATCACCGCGCAACGGGGCCGAAATAATTTCGCGCAGCGCAGCGTTAGAAGAAACGCACCAACCGAAAGATTAGACACGCATGAGTGAGCAAAACGTTCAGACCATGGGGGCAACGACTGCCCCCCGCACCCTCGCTGAGAAGCTGTGGGATGACCACGTCGTCGTGAAGGGTGAAGGCGGTCAGCCCGATCTGATCTACATTGATCTGCACCTGATTCACGAGGTTACGAGCCCGCAGGCTTTCGACGGCCTGCGGGTGGCAGATCGCCCGCTGAGGCGCGTCGACCTGATGATCGCAACCGAGGATCACAACACTCCGACCCTCAACATCACAAAGCAGATCGAAGACCCGACGAGCCGGCTGCAGATTGAGACCCTGCGCAACAACGTCAAAGAGTTTGGTGTGCGCGCGCACCCGCTCGGTGACAAAGAGCAGGGCATCGTGCACGTGGTGGGTCCGCAGCTGGGACTTTCTATGCCCGGCATCACGGTCGTGTGCGGCGATAGCCACACCTCGACTCACGGCGCGTTTGGCGCACTCGCGTTCGGTATCGGCACGAGCGAGGTCGAGCACGTCATGGCGACCCAGACTCTGCCGCTCAAGCCGTTCAAGACGATGGCGATTAACGTCGAGGGCGAGCTACGCCCTGGCGTCACGGCGAAAGACATTATTCTCGCCGTGATCGCAAAGATTGGCACCGGTGGCGGCCAGGGCTACGTGCTCGAGTACCGCGGCTCGGCCATTCGCGCGCTGTCGATGGATGGCCGCATGACGATGTGCAACATGTCGATCGAAGCGGGCGCGCGCGCAGGTATGGTCGCGCCAGACGAGACCACGTTCGAGTACGTGAAGGGCCGCGACCACGCCCCCAAGGGCGCTGACTGGGACGCGGCGGTCGAATACTGGAAGACACTGCCCACCGACGAAGGTGCCGTGTTCGATAAAGAGATCTTTATCGACGCGAGTGAGCTCGAGCCGTTTGTCACCTGGGGCACGAACCCGGGCCAGGGCGTGCTGCTGAGCGAGAATGTGCCGGATCCGGCGCAGATTGCCGACCCGAACGAGCGCGCCGCGGCAGAGCGGGCGCTCGAGTACATGGACCTCGTCGCGGGTACGCCGATGAAGCAGATTCCCGTCGACGCCGTGTTTATGGGCTCGTGCACCAACAGCCGTCTCGATGACCTGCGCGAGTTCGCTGAGATCATCAAGGGCAAGAAGAAGGCAGAGGGCGTACGCCTCATGGTGGTGCCCGGCTCCGCCCGCGTGCGACTTGAAGCCGAGGCCGAGGGGATCGACAAGATCGTCGAGGAGTTTGGTGGCGAGTGGCGTTTTGCCGGCTGCTCAATGTGCCTTGGCATGAACCCCGACCAGCTCGAGCCGGGGGAGCGCTGCGCGTCGACCTCGAACCGTAACTTCGAGGGACGCCAGGGCAAGGGGGGCCGCACGCATCTCGTGTCGCCGCTCGTTGCTGCCGCAACCGCCATCAGGGGTACGCTGTCGAGCCCCTGGGACCTGCAGGCAGACGCCGCAGCCAATAGCGCAGCCACCCAGTCAGTTACCGACGAGAAGATTGGAGCCTAAGGCTATGGAAAAGTTTACGACTCAGACCGGCGTTGCCGTACCGCTGAAGCGCTCCAACGTCGACACCGACCAGATCATCCCCGCGGTGTTCTTGAAGCGCGTCACCAAGACCGGTTTTGATGACGCTTTGTTCTATCACTGGCGCCAGGACGAGAGCTTTGTGCTCAACCAGCCCCAGTTCGCTGGGGCAGAGATTCTCGTGGCCGGCCCCGACTTCGGTACCGGATCGTCGCGTGAGCACGCCGTGTGGGCGCTGCGTGACTACGGGTTCAAGGTCGTGATCTCGCCGCGCTTTGCAGACATCTTCCGTGGCAACTCGGGCAAGCAAGGCCTGCTTGCCGCAGAGGTCACCGAGGCCGACGTAGAAAAGCTATGGGCCGCGATCGATGCCGATCCGGGTATGAAACTGACCGTCAGTCTTGAAGACTGCACGGTGACGGCAGGAGATCTTTCCGTGCCGTTCCAGGTCGACGAGTACACTCGCTGGCGCCTGCTAGAGGGGCTCGACGACATTTCTCTGACGCTTCGCAATGAGGGCGCGATCTCAGAATTTGAGAGCCGCCGCCCGAAGTGGATGCCGACGACAACCCCGGTGGAGGCCGCGTGACTGACAACGAAACCGAAGGCCTAAAGATGGACGCCCAGAAAGCGGGCGCCCGGGTAGGTCTCACCTCTGATGAGATTCTCATCAACGGTGGGCGGCCGCTGAAGGGCCGCATCGAGGTGCGAGGAGCGAAGAACCTCGCCCCCAAGGCAATGGTGGCGGCGCTGCTCGGTACGAGCGCGAGTGTGCTTCGTAACGTGCCCAATGTGTCTGATATTCGTGTCGTGGCGGGCCTGCTCGCGCTGCACGGTGTGCAGATTACGCGCGGCACTGACGGGGGCGAATGGCGCCTCGATCCATCGAACGTCGAGCAGGCACACCACGCCGACATCGACGCACACGCTGGCTCGTCACGCATTCCGATCCTGTTCTGCGGCCCGCTGCTGCACAGGCTCGGCGAGGCTTTCATCCCCGATCTTGGCGGCTGCCGGATCGGCGATCGCCCCATCGATTTTCACCTTGAGGCGCTGCGCAAGTTTGGTGCGGTCGTCGAGAAGCTGCCGAGCGGCATCAGCCTCACGGCGCCCGACGGGCTGCACGGCGCAAACATTGAGCTGCCTTACCCCTCGGTCGGTGCGACCGAGCAGGTGCTGCTGACGAGCGTGCTCGCAAAGGGGCAGACCGAGCTGCGTAACGCGGCCATCGAACCCGAGATCATCGACCTGATTTGCATTCTGCAGAAAATGGGTGCGATCATCACGGTTGAGCCGAACCGCGTGATTTTCATCGAGGGCGTCGAGGAGCTGCGCGGGTACGACCACCGTGCGCTGTTTGACCGCAATGAAGCAGCGAGCTGGGCTTCTGCCGCGCTCGCTACGCGCGGCGACGTGTTTGTGGGCGGCGCGCAGCAGGAAGAGATGATGACCTTCCTCAACGTCTTCCGTAAGGTCGGCGGCGACTTCGATGTGCACGACGACGGTATTCGGTTCTGGCACCCGGGCGGCGATTTGAAGCCCGTGCGCATTGAGACCGACGTGCACCCCGGCTTCATGACCGACTGGCAGCAGCCCCTCGTGGTTGCCCTGACCCAGGCGGAGGGCGTGTCGACGATTCACGAGACGGTCTACGAGAACCGCTTTGGATTCACCGATGCGCTCAACCAGATGGGCGCCAACATCGAGGTGTTCAAGGATGGGCTACACGACGGCGCTCGTCGCGTGAAGCGGCGCGAGTTTGAACAGGCAGCCGTGATTTCTGGTCCGACCCCGTTGAAGGGGGCAGAGATTCAGGTGCCCGACCTGCGCGGTGGGTTTAGTTACCTCATCGCTGGTCTCACGGCCGAGGGACAGACCAAGGTAACGAACCTTGGCATCATCTCCCGCGGCTACGAGAACTTCATCGAGAAGTTGCGCCTGCTCGGCGCGGATTTCGTCTACGAGGGCTAGTTGCGACGCGCGCGCCGGGAACGCATGCAGCACCGGCGCGCGCTCGTGCACGATAATTGAAATATGTTTGAAACGGTGAAGCTGCGCAGCCGGCCCTCAGCTGAAAAGCGAAGGCCATCAGTCTTCTGGGTACTCGCGGGTGTCACGCTGCCCGCGTGGTCGCTCATGGTGCGGTACCGGTTTACGCCGCAGTCGAAGCTGCCGCAGACGGGCCCTTTCATTTTGGCGCCCAACCACTACAGCGAGATCGACCCCGTCGCGATGGGCGCCGCGGTCTGGCACCTGGGCCGTCTTCCCCGCTTCATGGCCAAGGCCAGCCTGTTCAAGGTACCCGTATTTGGCTGGTTGCTGCGCGCCTCGGGGCAGGTGCCCGTTGAACGCGAGGGCGCCGCGCGCGCATCCGGTCGCGGCGGTGCGATGGGCGGGGCAGGTGCGCTGATCAAGAACGACTCGGGCGTCATTGTGTACCCCGAGGGCACACTCACGCGCGACCCAGACCTGTGGCCCATGCGCGGCAAGAGCGGTGCGGTGCGGCTCGCACTCGAGTCGGGCATCCCGTTGATCCCCGTCGCCCACTGGGGTACACAGAATCTGATGCCGCGATACGGCAAGAAGATTCACCCGTTTCCGCGCAAAACCATTCATGTCGCAGTCGGCGAGCCGCTCGATCTGAGCAAATACCTCGCGGGCACCATCGACCAGAAGACCGTCAACGCGGCAACGACCGAGCTGATGAACGCGATCACCGCGCTGCTCGCGGGGCTCCGTGACGAAACACCTCCCACCGAACGCTGGGACCCAAATAAGCATCAGCAAAGCGAGACGGGGCGATTTTGACAACAAAGCCGAATCCAGTGGTGGCCAAACGCGCCGCGCGTAACCGCGGTCGCAAGGTCGCCGTGATCGGATCGGGCAGCTGGGGCACGACCTTTGCGAAGGTACTCAGCGACGCAGGCTGCGATGTCACCATGTGGGCGAGGCGCCCCGAGGTCGCAAACGAGATCCAGGTAGCCAAGCGCAATAGCCAGTACCTGCCCGGCATCAACCTGCCCAAATCACTCAAGGCGACAAGCGACCTCGCAGAGGCGCTGCGGGGTGCACGCCTCGTGTTTCTTGCGGTGCCAAGCCAGACGATGCGGCAAAACCTGCTCGATCTCGAGCCGTTCCTTGACGGCCGCAGCGTGCTGGTGAGCCTGGTGAAGGGCGTCGAGAAGACGACCACCATGCGCATGTCTCAGGTCATCAGTGACACGCTCGATCTTGATCCGGATCGAATTGCGGTCGTATCTGGCCCGAATATTGCTCTCGAGATCGCCAAAGAGCAGCCCACGGGCGCGGTGGCCTCGTGCGCTGATCTCTCGGTCGCGCAGGAGATTGCGACCGCAGCATCGGCGCCGTACTTTCGCACCTATGTGAACACCGACGTCGTGGGCACAGAGCTGGGCGGCGTGCTCAAGAATTTGATTGCGCTCGCGATTGGCATTGTCGATGGTGTGGGTTACGGCGAGAACACGAAGGCCGCGATCATCACCCGCGGGCTCGCCGAGATGACCGAATTTGCGATCGCTTCGGGCGCCGACGCAGCAACGATGTCGGGTCTCGCCGGCCTCGGCGACCTCATCGCAACGTGCCAGTCACCGCTGTCACGCAACAACACTGCCGGCCGGCTCATCGGCCAGGGGTACTCGCAGGAGGAGACCCGCGAGCAGATGAATCAGGTGGCCGAGGGAATCACCTCCGCGGCGCCCGTACTCGAGCTCGCCCACGAACGCGACATCGTGATGCCCATTGTCGAGCAGGTGCGCATGGTGCTCGAGGGCACGATGGCGCCAAAGAATCTTGGACCGCACCTCGCGACAGAAGACAGCGTGCCGCAGCCCGAGCTCAAGCTCGGCCAGCAGACACCGGGTCGCTGGCAGCGGCTCGTCAACCGTATGAAGGGAACTCACTAGTGAGCGATTCGACTGAGACTCAGGCAGCGTCTAAGCGCCGTGTGGTGCTGCTGTTTGGTGGCCGATCGAGCGAACACGGCATCAGCTGTGTGACCGCGGCCGGCGTGCTGCGCGCGATTGATCGTACGCTCTTCGATGTGGTTCTCGTGGGGCTAACGAAGCGCGGTGCGACGGTGCTGATGCAAGAGGAAGACCTCGCTTCGTATGCACTCGAAGCCGGCGCGCTGCCCGAGGTGACCGATAACGGCACGCGTGTGCTGTGGCCTGCATCGCTCGACACCCGTGCCATGACGGTGATCTTTGAAGACGGATCACTGCAGACGCTCGGTCATGTTGACGCTGTGCTGCCCATGCTTCACGGGCCCTACGGTGAAGACGGCACGGTGCAGGGCATGCTCGATCTTGTCGACATGCCCTATGTGGGCAGTGGGGTGCTGGGCTCGGCGCTATGCATGGACAAGCACGCGGTGAAGACGGTGCTCGCCGCGGCGGGCATTGCTGTTGCCCCCTGGCGCACCGTGACACTTGACGAGGTCGAACGCGACGCGTCTGTCGTTACGCGTCTCGACGAGGGTCTCAGTTACCCGTTGTTCGTCAAGCCTGCGCGGGCAGGTTCTTCGGTGGGTGTGAGCCGAGTTACTGAGCCAGGCGAGATCGCGGCGGCGCTAGAAGTGGCTTTCGCTGAGGATCGCACCGTGCTTATTGAGTCGGGTGTGACGGGGCGGGAGGTCGAGATCGCGGTGCTCGAAGGCCGCGACGGGGCACGCCCACGCACCAGTTCAGTGATCGGCGAGATCGTGTTCACTGGCCGCGAGTTCTACGACTTCGAAGCCAAGTACCTGGGCGCTGCGGGCATTGAGCTCGAGCTGCCGGCACGGGTGACCGACGCTGAATACGAGGCGATTCGCGCGGCGGCCGTTCGTTCCTTTGAGGTGGCTCAGTGCGCAGGTCTTTCCCGGATCGATTTCTTCCTGACCGAAGACGGCCCAGTACTGAATGAGATCAATACGCTGCCCGGGTTTACCCCCATCTCTATGTACCCGCGTCTGTGGCAGGAATCGGGGCTCGGCTACACGGAGCTCATCACCGAGCTGATCGAACTCGCGATAGCCAAGCGTCCCGCCTACTAAGCGCAGGGGATTGGGCCCGGGGATCAAGGCGACACGCCGATGCTCGGGCCTGGCTTGACCGTGGGGGCTAATCTGCGTAATGTTATCTCTTGTCGCCGCAACGAAGCCGGGCCGCAGAGCGGGCCGGCTGAATTAGCTTGCGGTAAACA